>JAKOOD010000395.1 GCA_022701635.1 Burkholderiaceae bacterium
CGGCACGCCATGGATCTCGATCCGCTGCACGCCCTGCAGCCCGGACGTCTGCTCGCCGATGCGGATACTGTGCCCGCGCGCCTTCAGTGCGGCGATCTCGGATGCCGGGAAGCGCCCCGCTTCCAGCTCGGTCGGACCGTTGCGGCTGCCGAAGTTCGGCAGCGCGATCGCCTCCTGCATGTTCAGGCCCCAGTCGAGCGTGCCGACCAGCACCTTGGCCACGTAATTGATGATCAGCGGGCCGCCCGGCGAGCCGACCGCCTCGACGAAGCGGCCGGTCTTGCGGTCGAACACGATGGTCGGACTCATCGCGCTGCGCGGCCGCTTGCCGGCTTCGACGCGGTTGGCGATCGGCCCCTGGGCATCGCGCGAATCGAAGGAAAAGTCGGTCAGCTGGTTGTTCAGGATGAAGCCGTCGACCATCTGGCGCGAGCCGAAGGCATCCTCGACGCTGGTGGTCATCGACAGGCCGGCGCCGTATTCGTCGACCGCCACCACGTGCGAGGTCGAATGGGCCTCGATCGAATTGTCCAGGCCCCAGTTCCACGCCATTTCCACGCCCGGCGGATTGCCGGCCGGCGCCTTGCCCATCGAGCGCTCCTTGACCAGCGCCGCGCGTTGGCTCAGGTAATTCTTGTCGAGCAGCGCCGGCAGGCCACGGCCCGGCAGCGGCACGAAGTCGGTGTCGGCGGCGTAGCGGTCGCGGTCGGCGTAGGCCAGGCGCCCCACTTCCGAGAACACGTGCACGGCCTCGGTAGCGGGGATGCCGTTGGTCGGCGCCAGCGACTTCATGTCGCGCGTCTCGAACATGCCGAGCATCTGCGCCACCGCGATGCCGCCCGAGGACGGCGGCGGCATGCCGCATACGGTATAGGCACGGTAGTCGTTGCAGACCGGTTCACGAACCTTGGGTTGATAGGCCCCGATGTCGGCCGCGGTGAGCAGGCCCGGATTGCTCGGGTGGCCCTTGACCTTGGCTTCGATGTCGCGCGCGATGCGGCCCTTGTAGAACACGTCGGCGCCGCCCGCGGCGATCTCGCGCAGGGTCTTGGCCAGTGCCGGATTCTTCAGCACGTGGCCGACCGGCCACGGCTTGCCGTCGGGCGCATAGAAATAGGCGCGCGCGGTCGGGTCCTTGCCGATGTAGGGGTCGCCGGCCAGCAGGCTGTTCAGGCGCGGGCTGACCTTGAAGCCGTTCTCGGACAGGCGGATGGCCGGCTCGAACAGCGTTTTCCAGGCCAGCTTGCCGTGCTGGCGATGGGCCAGCTCGAGCATGCGCAGCACGCCCGGGGCGCCGGTCGAGCGGCCGCCGACGATGCCTTCGGTGCGCGACAGCGGCGTGCCGTCCGGGCGCTGGAACAGGTGCTCGTCGGCTTTCGAGGGCGCGGTCTCGCGGCCGTCGAAGGCCTGCACCTTCTTGCCGTCGTAGTACACCAGGAAGGCGCCGCCGCCGATGCCCGACGATTGCGGCTCGACTAGAGTGAGCACCAGTTGGGTCGCGATGGCGGCATCGATCGCCGTACCGCCCTGCTTCAGCATCTCGTAGCCCGCTTCGACGGCCAGCGGATTGGCCGCCGCCACCATGTTCTTGCGCGCGGCCCAGCCGGCCTTCTCGTGCCAGCCGCTGGCGGCTTCGGGAGCGTTCTGCAGGGCCTGGGCGGCGTCCTGGGCAAAGGCGGCGCCACCGGCAAGGGTGGCAAAGACGGCGCCGAGGGACAGGGCGAGGACGGGCAACTTCAGGGTCATAAGGATTCTCCGGTCATGAAAACGACGCGCGCGGCCTGAGCCGCGCGCCATACCACAGAACATCCTACCCGAAATTGCCAGATCGATCAGGGAGAGCAATTTCCGCTGCATAAGGGTGCGGGCTTGCCTTGCCGGGCTGCCCATTGGAGCGTCCAACATACCCTTCAAGGCAAGCGATGCGGCTTGCCGACATAGAGTCGAAGGTCGACGGTCCGGTGCGTCAGATTGGCATCTGGGCAGGCATCGTCTTCGATAACCTGTGATTCGCCGCATGTTGGCGGCTGGGAGGTCGAGGAATTCTAGGGCAGCAAGCCGCGCGCCGATTTGCGCGCGGCGATTCCGTCAGGGCTAAGCGGCAGTCTTACGGCGACGCGCCATGCCGACGGCACCGAGTGCTCCGATCGCTAGCAGTGCCAGGCTGCCCGGCTCCGGAACTTCAGCCTGGCCGATATAAGCTGGAACAATCCGCCTGACGCCACTCTCATAGCCCCCCAGATAGTCGAGACCCATCGCTTGGCTAGCGCTTACGGTGCCGAGAGTTACCAGCCCAGTAGCCGTTCCCGACTTATACAGAGTTCCATCTCTGTAATAAATCGAAGTCGAGTATTGTGCGCTGTACGCAAAATTGCCTGCGGTGTCACGCGAAAAATCGATGCTGATGCGCCCTTCGTTTAAGTCGTAGTTATCATAAACACTGAAATTCGTCGGTCCGTTCTGCTGGAAGTGCGTCGTAGCATCCGTGTTGTGATCGCTGCCGTAGCCAACCCCAATGATAGGATAGAAAGCATATCCCAGACCCGGGCGGCCCTCTGTGGGAAGCGACAATAAGAAGCGGTAGTTGGCGATGGACAGGTCATCATCGTGCTGAATGAAATACCCGGTAACTGGTCCTGAACTGAAGTTGTATTGAACATAGCCTGCCGATGCATTCAGCGAAAACAGGGCGGTTGCGGCAAGCGCCAGAACTTTTTTAAACATTGTAGACACCTCGATTAGCAAGACTCGTCTTTAAGCAAGCGCTATGCCATCTTCATATTTTTCTTATTAATCAATAATTTGAAAGATTAATCGCAATTCAATTTGAGAGTATTGTAAGATTATCCGACGGCAATACAATGTTATAAGCTCACAATTTAAATCATCACAAAAAATCACACCTCGCAATTTAGAAGACGTCGCGCGAGGTATTTATTTTTTTGTGAGTGAGTGGCTAACTTGTTCGGGCTACTCAGCAGGATGGACGTCAATATGGCGCATGAGGACTTAAAGTTTGTCTATCAGCAGTTGGTCAAAGCTGCGCGCAACAATTTCTCGCCGGCCGGCCTGTAGTACGGCGAGACGCTATGACGCCGCCATGAGTTTTTGTCAGGGCTCTTACTTGGGCTGCATCCGGATCGCACCATCCAGGCGGATGGTTTCGCCGTTCAGCATCACGTTTTCGATGATGGCTTTCGCGAGGTGCGCATACTCGGCCGGCATGCCAAGGCGCGGCGGGAACGGCACCATCTGGCCGAGCGAGTCGCGCACTTCCTGCGGCATGCCCATCAGCATCGGGGTTTCGAAGATGCCGGGGGCGATCGTCATCACGCGGATGCCGTTGCGCGCCAGGTCGCGCGCCATCGGCAGCGTCAGGCCGGCCACGCCGGCCTTGGAGGCGGCATACGCCGTCTGGCCGATCTGGCCGTCGAAGGCGGCGACCGAGGCGGTATTGATGATCACGCCGCGCTCGCCGTGCTCCAGGCCATCCTGTCTGCCGATCGCATCGGCTGCCAGGCGGCACATGTTGAAGGTGCCGACCAGGTTGATGCTGATGGCGCGCTGGAAGGCGTCCAGCGGGTGCGGGCCGTCCTTGCCGACGGTCTTGACGGCCGGCGCCACGCCGGCGCAGTTGACCAGGCCGCGCAGCGGACCCAGCGCCAGCGCCGCGGCGACCACGGCCTGGCCGTCGGCTTCCGAGGTGACGTCGCATCGGACGAACTGCGCGTTTTCCGCGCCCAGTTCGGCGGCCAGGGCCGTGCCCGCGTCAAGCTGGACGTCGGCCAGCACGACCTTGCCGCCCGCTTGCACGATCATGCGCGCGGTGGCGGCGCCCAGGCCGGAAGCGCCGCCGCTTACGATGAATACATTGTTCTGAATTTGCATGCTGTCTTCTCCGAGGGGGTACTTGTTATTAGCTGTTATTTGACGTTTACGTAAACGTCACACTCGGATTGTAGCGAGCTTTTGCGCCGACCGCCATGTGCCCGTCAGAAGCATTGCACGCTGACGCCGCTGCGGGTGCACAGCCGCCCGCTGCTGCTGACGCCAACATTACCGGTGCCGATGCCGTTGTAGCGCTTGCCGGCGGTGTCGGTGCAGGAATTGCCCTGGCAACCGGCGATGATGCTGCGCGTCGGTCCGGCAGGCCTTGGCGGCACCGCCTGGGCCGGTACCGGCACTGCGGGTGCGGCGGCGTTGGCGTTGGCGTTGGCGCCAGCGTTTGGCGAGCGCAGCGGGCGCGGCGCCATCGGTTCGGCGGTCGGCTGCCAGGCGGGGCGGCGCAGGTTGGGGGTGGTCGCGCGACGCTGCGCGTCTGCCGGGTTGGCGGGCTGGGCCGGCGCCGGGCGGGCCAGGCTGTCGGTTTCGTCGTGGACTTCGGCCGGGTCCTTGCGCGCCGGATCGCGTGCTTCCTGGCTGTGTGGCGCCAGCGTCGGGCCATACGAGGGGGCGGCTGCGCGGCTGCCGGCGCCACTGCGGCGCGCCTGCGCCTCGAACTGGGCCGTCTCGGATTGGGCGGTGCGGGCGGCCTGCGCGGCGGTGCTGGTCTCGTCCTCGACGGCGGCGGCGCGGTTGGCCTGCTCGGTCTTGCGTGCCTGGCGCCCGGCGGCGGCGCTCTGTTCGCTCGCCGCGGAGGACTGCGCCTGGCCCTGCCCTGCCTCGGGCGGCCGCGCCTGGGCCGCAACCGCCTGCCAGGTGGCGCATAGCGCGAGCAGCACCGCGGCCGCCTTCCAGGGCGCCGCAATCGATCGTTGGATTGCCATATCGTCTCCCGCTTCTCTGCCTGCATGTCTTGCCGCCATTATCGGACGCGGCCACGGAACCCGGCGCGCGCGTCGGATTGCCGTCTCGAATCGGTGTCGTTACGCGGGGCCATCCTGCTATGCTGGCCATGCAGGCAGCACTAAAAACATGCAGCACCAAAATAAAAGCCACAGGAGACAAGCATGCTCAGTTTGCAGGAGATGTACCGCGCCAAACGCGGCAGCGCCGACGATGCCCTCGACCATGTGCGCGACGGCGACATGATCATCGTGCCAACCGGCGTGGGCGAGCCCCCGAGCCTGCTGCACGCACTGTCGGCGCAGTGCCGGCGCTTCAACGACGTCCAGGTCGCGCAAATCCTGGCCATGCGCAAGTATGGCTACTTCGATCCCGGCTGCCGCCCCCACGTGCGCCACGCCGCGCTGTTCTTCGGCGGCGCCTCGCGCGCCGGTGGCCAGGGCGGCTGGTGCGACTTCATCCCGAATTACTTTTCCGAGATCCCGGCGCTGATCGAGCGCGGCCTGATGCCCGCCGACGTGGTGTTCGCCATGGCGTCCAGCATGAGTCCGCACGGCTACTTCGCGCTCAGCCTCGGCACCGACTACACGATGGCGGCCGTCGCCAAGGCACGCGCCGTGGTGCTGGAAGTGAACCCGAACGTACCCTTCACCCATGGCCAATGCCACGTGCACATTTCGCAGGTAACTGCGCTGGTCGAGAGCGAAGAGGCGATCCTGGAAGTCGGTTTGCCCATGATCGGCCCGGTACAGGAAGCGATCGGCAGCCTGGTCGCGGAGCAGATCGAGGATGGGTCGACGCTGCAGATCGGCTATGGCGGCATCCCGGACGCGGTGGTGATGCAGCTGACCGGCAAGCGCGACCTCGGCATCCACACCGAGATGATCGGCGACGGCATCCTGAAGCTGGTGGAATCGGGGGCGGTGAACAACAGCAGGAAGACCCTGCTGCCGGGGAAGATGGTGGCGACCTTTGCACTCGGCTCGCGCAAGCTGTACGGGTTCATGCACAACAACCCGATGCTGGAAATGCATCCGTCGAACTTCACCAACGACCCGTACATCGCCGGCCAGAACGACAAACTGGTGACCATCAATGCCAGCCTGCAGGTCGATTTGCTCGGCCAGTGCGGCAGCGAAAGCATCGGCCACCTGCCCTATTCCGGCACCGGCGGCCAGGTCGATTTCGTGCGCGCCGCCAACCGCTCGCGCGGCGGCAAGTCCTTCATCGTGCTGCCGTCGACGGCCAAGGAAGGCACGATCTCGCGCATCGTGCCGACCCTGGCGCCCGGCACCCACGCCACCACCAGCAAGAACGACGTCAACTACGTCGTCACCGAATGGGGCGTGGCCCAGCTGCGCGGCAGGTCGGCACGCCAGCGCGCGCAGGCGCTGATCGCGATCGCGCATCCCGACTTCCGCCCGTGGCTGCGCGAGCAGGCCGACGGGATGTGCGTGTTTTAAGGCTCAGCGCGCGTGCACCTCCGCACGGCTGCCGGTGGGCTGGCCCGCGGTGCCGTACAGCAGCAGATTGCGGCGCAGAGTGGTCAGTTCGCTGTCGGCATCGGCCGTGGCGCGGGTTGCCTCGGGCAGGCGTACATCGTCCGGCCCGGTGCTGCGGACGCCGGAGGCGCCAGTGTTCTCGTCGTAGTGCGACATGGTGAAGCTCCATTTGGTTGGTAACAGGACGCGGGGCCAGACGTATTACGGACTCGACCGATTCGGCAACCATGAGAACGGGAGCGCAAGCCGCCGCTGATGGGGATACTCTACCGCAGTTCTGCGACCCTTGGCGCAAAATTGATGCTTTTTTGACAGTAATTTCCCAGTCGAAAGCTGCGCCAGCAATCCGCGCCGGCATGCCATGATGAACCCATCCGGCGGCGCATGCCCGGCATGGCGCTGCCTTCATCATTCGGAATCGGATTGGAGAAACCATGCAACGAGTCGACGAGATCGGCAAGGACGAACACGTACGCGGCCCGCAGGATGCGGCCGTGACCCTGATCGAATACGGCGATTTCCAGTGCCCGTACTGCGCGCGGGCGCACGTCGCGCTGGCGGCGCTGATGGATGAACTCGGCAACGAAGGCGGCGGCATCCGCCTGGTGTACCGCCACCTCCCGCTGTCGGACTTGCACCCGCTGGCCGAGCTGGCGGCGGAAGCGGCCGAGGCCGCCGCCAGCCAGGGCAAGTTCTGGGAAATGCACGACGCGCTGCTCGAGCAGCAGAACCAGGTCGCGGCCCCGCAGGACCTGGCCGTGCTGGGAGAGAGCGTCGACCTCGACGTCGACCGCTTTGCCGGCGATGTACAGGAACGGCGCCACCGTCAACGCGTGCAGGCCGACCTGGCGCGGGCCCGCCACGACGGTGCGGACCGCACGCCGACCTTCTTCATCAACGGCAGGCACTATCCCGGCGATTCGGACCGGGATTCGCTGGAAGCGGCGCTGCGCCAGGCCTTGCAGCAGTAAACGCGCGTCCTCCGCTGCGTGCTCGACGGCTCGGAGGACGCGGATCACCGCGTGGGCGGCGCGACCGCTGCCGCCGATTCGTCGGCGCTAGTCGAGCCGCCCACCCTACGGGCGGCGACCGCAGGCTGCGCTGGCGGTGCGGTGGCCGCTGCGGCTGGCGGCGCGCTGCGGATCTGGGCCACGGCCGGTTCGGTGACGGCCAGCCAGCCGCCGGCCGGCAGCAGCGGCACCAGCAGCAGCGCCACGATGTTGATGATCTTGATCAGCGGATTCACCGCCGGCCCGGCCGTGTCCTTGTAGGGGTCGCCCACCGTGTCGCCGGTGACGGCGGCCTTGTGCGCATCCGAACCCTTGCCGCCGTAGTGGTTGTCCTCGATGTACTTCTTGGCGTTGTCCCAGGCACCGCCGCCGGTGGTCATCGAGATCGCCACGAACAGGCCGGTGACGATGGTTCCCATCAGCAGGCCGCCCAAGGCAGCCGGCCCCAGCAGCATTCCAACGGCGACCGGCACCAGCACCGGCAGCAGCGAGGGCAGCATCATCTCGCGGATCGCCGAGGCGGTCAGCATATAGACCGCCTTGTCGTATTCCGGCTTGCCGGTGCCCGCCATGATGCCGACGATGTCGCGGAACTGGCGCCGTACCTCGACCACCACGGCCCCCGCCGCCCGCCCCACCGCTTCCATCGCCAGCGCCCCGAACAGGTAGGGCACCAGGCCGCCGATGAACAGCCCGACGATCACCATCGGGTCGGACAGCTCGAAGCTGATGTGGGTGCCGCGCGAGGCCAGCGCGTGCGTGTAGTCGGCGAACAGCACCAGCGCCGCCAATCCGGCCGAACCGATGGCGTAGCCCTTGGTGACGGCCTTGGTGGTGTTGCCGACGGCGTCGAGCGGATCGGTGACGGCGCGCACGGCGTCCGGCATGCCGCTCATCTCGGCGATGCCGCCGGCGTTGTCGGTGATCGGGCCGTAGGCATCCAGCGCGACGATGATGCCGGCCATCGACAGCATCGCCGTGGCGGCGATCGCGATGCCGTACAGGCCGCCCATCTGGTAGGAGACCAGGATGGCCGCGCACACCGCGAGTACCGGATAGGCGGTGGCCTTCATCGACAGGCCGAGGCCGGCGATGATGTTGGTGCCGTGGCCGGTGGTCGAGGCCTCGGCGATATGGCGCACCGGCTTGAATTCGGTGGCGGTGTAGTACTCGGTGATGTAGACCATCGACGCGGTCAGCACGATGCCGACCAGTGCGCAGCCCAGCATCGGCCAGCGCATGGCGCCGCTCGGCCACACCAGCCAGGTCACCGCGGCGAAGCCCAGCAGCGACAGGCCGGCCGACCACCACAGGCCGGTGTACAGCGCCGACATGATCTTGTGCCCGGCCCGGTTTTTCACCAGCGAGCAGCCGACGATCGAGGCCAGGATCGAGATACCCCCCAGCAGCAGCGGATACAGCATGGCGGCGCCGCCGACCATGACGCCGCTGGTGTCACCCGCTGCCGGCACCATCAGCGCGCCCAGCAGCATGGTCGCGACCAGGGTCACGACATAGGTTTCGAACAGGTCGGCCGCCATGCCGGCGCAGTCGCCGACGTTGTCGCCCACGTTGTCGGCGATGACGGCGGGATTGCGCGGATCGTCCTCGGGAATGCCGGCTTCGACCTTGCCGACCAGGTCGGCGCCGACGTCGGCACCCTTGGTGAAGATGCCGCCGCCGAGGCGCGCGAAAATCGAGATCAGCGAGGCGCCGAAGGCCAGCCCCACCAGCGGCTGGATGGCGTCATGGGTCGACAAGGCGGCGTCGGCGCGCGCCACCAGGAACCAGTAGAACAGCGACACCCCGAGCAGCCCCAGCCCCACCACCAGCATGCCGGTGATGGCGCCGCCGCGGAAGGCCACGTTCAGCGCCTTGTCCAATCCGTTCGAGGCGGCCTGGGCGGTGCGGACGTTGGCGCGCACCGAGACGTTCATGCCGATGAAGCCGCACGCGGCCGACAGCACCGCGCCGGCGAGGAAGCCGACTGCCGTGGCACTGCCGAGAAGGAAGAAGATGGCGACCAGCAGCACGATGCCGACGATGCCGATGGTGCGGTACTGGCGCGCCAGGTAGGCCGACGCCCCCTGCTGGATCGCCAGCGAGATTTCCTGCATGCGGCCGGTGCCGGCATCCTGTTGCAGGATCCAACTGCGCGACCACAATCCGTACAATACCGCGATGACGCCGCACGCGACGGCGAACATGAGCTGCGTGGATGCCATTGTCGTCCTCCCTGTCTTCGATCAAGCAACACCACACGTTCGAAAGGCCGCATCCTGCCCGGCCAGCCTACCTGCGTACTGCAAAACTTTGATCCAAAAACCTGGACGGATGGCACAACGTCATCCGGCGCTTATTTTTTTGCGGGCTTACTCCGACAGCGCGGCAAACGCGGCGTCGCGCACCTGCTCGACCGGGCCCACGCCCGTGATCTTGCGGTACTTCGGCGCGCCCGGCAGACCCGATTGCGCCCACTTGTTGTAGTAGTCCAGCAGCACTTCGGTCTGGTTGTGATACACGGCCAGGCGCTTGGCGACGGTTTCTTCCTTGTCGTCGTCGCGCTGCACCAGCGGCTCGCCGCTGACGTCGTCGACGCCATCGGTCTTCGGCGGGTTGAACTTGACGTGGTAGACGCGGCCCGACGCCGGGTGGCTGCGGCGGCCGGTCATGCGCTCCAGGATCATCTCGTCCGGCACGTCGATTTCCAGCACGTAGTCGATGTTCACGCCGCTGTCCTTCATGGCGTCGGCCTGCGCGATGGTGCGCGGGAAGCCATCGAACAGGTAACCGTTCTTGCAGTCCTCTTCCTTCAGGCGCTCCTTGACCAGGCCGATGATGATGTCGTCCGATACCAGCTGGCCAGCGTCCATCACTTTTTTCGCCGCCAGGCCGAGTTCGCTGCCGGCCTTGATCGCCGCGCGCAGCATGTCGCCGGTGGAGATCTGGGGAATGTTGTACTTTTCTTTGATGAAGTTGGCCTGGGTACCTTTACCGGCACCGGGGGCTCCTAAGAGAATGAGACGCATGAAGGATTTTCCTAATAGTTTTATAAACGACCACGGGCACCTTCATGGTGCACGGAGTGCGCGTTTGATGCTAATTCTGATGCATACTTGCCTAGCTTGACACGGAACTTACCACAAAAGCACCCCCGAAAGCCACTGGCAGGGGGCGATTGATCGACCAGTTGCGCTGGCGCAGACTGGTCAGATTGGTGTTTCCAAGAGGATCAAAACCGGCAGTATTAA
This sequence comes from Burkholderiaceae bacterium, assembly GCA_022701635.1. Classification (GTDB taxonomy): domain Bacteria; phylum Pseudomonadota; class Gammaproteobacteria; order Burkholderiales; family Burkholderiaceae_D; genus Telluria; species Telluria phyllosphaerae. The sequence continues at coordinate 10,549 of JAKOOD010000395.1, forward strand.
ATTCAGTGACTGCCCTGGTAATGCAGCCGTACCCGCGCCAGGTCTTCCGGCGTATCGACACCGGCATGGGGCGCTTCGGCGGTCACGTGCACCGCAATGGGGACGCCGTGCCATAGCACGCGCAATTGCTCCAGGGCTTCGATGGCTTCCAGTGGCGACGCTTCCAGCTGCGGGTATTGCTGCAGGAAGGCATTGCTGTACGCATACAGGCCGATATGGCGCAGTGGCACATAGCCCGGCGGCAAAGCCGCGCGGTCCTGTGCGAAGCCGTCGCGGTGCCAGGGGATGGTGGCCCGCGAGAAGTACAGTGCCCGTCCGGCCTTGTCGAGCACGACCTTGACCACGTTCGGGTTGAAAGCGTCCTCGGCCGACGACAGCGGATGGGCGCAGGTGGCCATCGGCACGCCGGCGCCGATGCGCGCGGCGCAAGCGGCCAGCAGCGCCGGGTCGATCAGCGGCTCGTCGCCCTGCAGGTTGACCACCACCACCTCCGGCGCCAGCTGCAGCGTGCGCGCCACCTCGGCGATGCGGTCGGTGCCCGACGGGTGGTCGGCGCGCGTCATGCAGGCTTCGATGCCGTGCGCGGCACAGGCGGCGGCGATGTCCGCATGGTCGGTGGCGACGATGATGCGCTGCGCACCGGAGGCCTGGGCGCGCTCGGCGACGCGCACGATCATCGGCTTGCCGCCGAGGTCGGCCAGGGGTTTGTTCGGCAGCCGGGTCGATGCCAGGCGTGCCGGGATGATGACGACGAAAGCCATCCGCTTACAGGGTCGGTTCGACCTTGCGCGCCTGGTCGGCCCACATGATCGGGATACCGTCGCGGATCGGATAGGCCAGGCGGTCGGGGCGGCAGGTCAGTTCCTGGGCTTTCTTGTCATATTCGAGCGGTCCCTTGCACAGGGGGCAGACCAGGATATCAAGCAGTCGGGCGTCCACGACATTTCTCCACAATTTGAGCGGCCAGGGCAGTATCGATCTGCGCCGTGACCGGAACGACCCACAGGCGCGGATCGTTGTTGATGTTTTCAAGTTGCCGACATTTTACTGCATCCTTCTCGGTAACCAGGATCACATCGGCGGAAACCCCGCGGAAGGGATCGTCCAGGAAGTCGTGGTGGTCGGGCAGCGCCATCTCCTCGATCTGCAATCCGTGGGCGCGCAGCATGCCGAAGAAGCGTCCCGGATTACCGATGCCGGCCGCCGCCAGGATGCGCCGCCCCCTGAATGCCGCCAGCGGCTGGCGCTGGCCGGGCACCCGCAGCGCTTCGGCCATGCCGCCGTCGAGGCGCATCTGGAACGCCCCGCCCCCGACCGCCGCCGCCAGCGCCGGCGTCAAGTCCGGCGTGTTGACCACCGTGAAATCGCGCCGGCGCGACGGCGGCTCGCGCAGCGGCCCAGCCGGCAGAGTCCAGCCGTTGCCGACGCCGCGGCCGTCGAACAGCACGACTTCGACGTCGCGCCGCAGCGCGTAATGCTGCAAGCCGTCGTCCGCGATCAGGACGTCGACCTCGGGGTGCAATGCCAGCAGGCGACGCCCAGCGGCGGCGCGGCGCCGTCCGACCACCACCGGGCAGCCGGTGCGGGCGGCGATCAGCAGCGGCTCGTCGCCGACCTCGCCCGCGCGCGCGGCCGGCGTCACCTCGCGCGCTTCGCTTTCCGCACTGCCATGGCCGCGCGAAATCACCCCAGGCCGGAAGCCGGCCGCCCGCAGCTGTTCGGCCAGCCAGATCGTCAGCGGGGTCTTGCCGGTCCCGCCGATGAAGATATTGCCGACCACGATGACCGGGACGGGCAGGCCTTCGGCGGCCAGCAGGCCGGCGCGGAACAAGCGCGCACGCACGGCGGCGAGCAGGCGGAACAGCAGGGACAGCGGCCACAGGGCCAGGGCCAGCGGACCGCGCCGCAGCCAGGCGCGGGTGAGCGTGGATTCGAGGGTGGATGCCATGGAATACTTATTACGTTGGCTTGCCGAAGCGCGATAGGCAAGCAAGCGGCCTCAGCCGAAAGATGCGCAATTGCTTCAATGGGTTGGCTTGAAAACGTCGACCCCGCGCAGGCGAAAAGAGCGCCGCTGGCGCTTTTTTCGCCAAGTTCCGTGCGCGCTGTCGAGATCCTTGCAAACTTGGATCCCGGCCTGCGCGGGGACGACGTCCAATCAATGCCGCGGCTATGCGCAGGGGTCGACTTCTGTTACTTCTGCCCACCCGTCTGCGCCGCAAACGTCAGCTTGTCATAACCCGCCATGCGCGCCGCTTCCAGCACATTGATCACCATCTGGTGCATCGCGAACTGGTCGGCATTGACGATGATCACCGGATCGCGCGCCGGGGGCGCCAGCGGCTGGCCAGCCGGACCGGTGGCGGCGGCGCGTTTCAGGTCGTCGGCCAGGCCGGCCACGCCGTGGAAGGAGACCGGCACGTTATTCACCGTGTAATTGCCCTTGGCATCTACGGTGACGTTGATCTCGAACGGCTTTTCGATCGCCTTGTCGGCATCGGCGGTCGGCAGCGTGATCTGCAACTCGGTGAACTTGCTGTAGGTGGTCGTGACCATCAGGAAGATCAACACCACCAGCAGCACGTCGATGAACGGGATCAGGTTGATCTCCGGATCCTCGCGTTTGCGCCCGCGGCGAAAGTCCATCATTTGCGGGCACCGTGGACGACGTCGACGAATTTCACGGCCTGCAGCTCCATATCGATGATGAAGCTGTCGACCAGCGCGCGGAAGTGGCGGTAGAACACCAGCGCCGGCATCGCGATCGCCAGGCCGAAGCCGGTGTTGTACAGCGCCACCGAAATGCCGTGTGCCAGCTGGGCCGGATTGGTGCCGCTGGCGTTCTGGGCGCCGAAGATCTCGATCATGCCGACCACGGTACCGAACAGGCCCATCAGCGGCGCCAGCGAGGCGATCGTGCCCAGCGTGGTCAGGAAACGTTCCAGCACGTGCGCCACACCCCTGCCCGCTTCTTCGATCGACTCCTTCATCACGTCGCGCGGCGCGTCGACGTTGCGCAGGGCAGCCGCCAGGACGGCGCCGAGCGGCGAATTCTGTTGCAGCTTGTCGATGATATCCGGAGTAACTTTTCCACCGCGGTAGACCTGGATGACTTCATCGAGCAGCTGGCGCGGCAGGATCTTTTCACGGCGCAGGTAGATCAGGCGTTCGATGATGAGCGCCAGAGCAATGATCGAGGCAATCAACAACAACCAGATGGGCCAGCCGGCGGCCTGGAGAATGGCGAGCAAATGAAACTCCTGGGATAAGAAAAAAACAACAGATCAGGCGATACGTTGGGAATTGCGCAATGTAACGTGTTGCTCGTTTTGCGGCAAGTAGAGTTCTTCACACTTTCTGTGGATAAAAGTGTGCGCAATGGCACGCCTTGGCTGCGAATACTTTGATTCTTAACGGATATTTCCTTATGCGCAAAAAGTGATCAAGGGCGGATCGTGTTGCCGATCGACAAATCCAGCTTGGCTGAATCCAGCTGAGTTGCTCACAATTTCTGTGGATAAATTTGTGCGGAACAGGGTGAATCCGGCTTAAGCTATTGATTCCTATAGGAAAATTAAAAAGATTAAAAATGATGCAGTCTTGTGCGATATCAAAGCACTTATCTGCAAACGATGTTTCTGCACACTTTTTGTGGACAAAATTGTGCGCAAGCGAACGCAGTGACATGCAAGACATTGATTTTAAATAGAAAATTTATCAAGCCTAATTTTTAATCAGCATCTTTTCGTGAGCGTTCGCCACGACTTTGCACACAAACTGTGGAAAAAGATGTGCGCAAGATGCCGGGACGAGGCTCAAGTACCTGATTCCATTCGAAAAACTTATGCAAGCTCAAATTTTAGGCAAGCCTGGCTAGACATGCTGCTGGTGGCTGCCAGCCTTGGCGGATCGACTATCGAGCGCAGCATGCTGGTATAGTGCCACCCTTTGTTGCCAAGACCTATGCATCACGCGTTCCACACAAATTTTGTGGAAAACATTGTGAGCAAAGACCTTGATTAATATCAAAGTGTTTGAATTTAAACAGGATTTGTTCGCTGCGTCTTTTTTGAGCACGCCATGCCGGCCGTGGCTAGGTACTGCTGGACACCGGACAATGTGGCGCCACTCCCAAGGTGTGCACATAAATTGTGGAAAACAATGTGCGCAAGGATGCGAAGTGCTACCTAAGTCCTTGATTGCTTAAGGAAAACTTTTTCACGCTGAATTTTTAGGCAGCCGGATTTATCCACTTCCTCACAATTTCTGTGGATAAGATTGTGGCCAAGTCATCCCAGTCGGATGGAAGCCTTTGATCCGTAAGGAAATTTTGTTTCTGCATCGAAATCAGGCAGCAGACTTTTTCATTAAAAATCAATCGTTTACAAAAACTACCTTGGGTAGTACTGCAGATATAAAATCGATAACATATCTGCCGGGTTTTGTGGACAGTTCCTATAGCTCATCCATATGTTCAGTAACGACGACGCCGATCCCGCCTATACCGCTCCACCTGTGCTGAGCGTGACTGCGCTCAACCAGCAGGTCGCGCGCCTGCTCGAGCGCAGCTTTCCGCTGGTATGGATTGGTGGCGAAATCTCGAACTTCACGCGCGCCGCCTCGGGCCACTGGTACTTCACGCTGAAGGACGACGCGGCCCAGGTGCGCGCCGTGATGTTCCGCGGCCGTGCCCAGTACGCCGGCTTCACGCCGCGCGAAGGCGACAAGGTCGAGGTGCGGGCGCTGGTCACGCTGTACGGCGCGCGTGGCGATTACCAGATCAACGTCGAGGCGATCCGCCGGGCCGGCGTCGGCGCGCTGTACGAAGCCTTCCTGCGCCTGAAGGAAAAGTTGACCGCGCAGGGCCTGTTCGACCAGGAACGCAAGCGCCCACTGCCGCTGTTCGCGCGCAGCGTCGGCATCGTTACCAGCCCCCAGGCGGCGGCCTTGCGCGACGTGCTTACCGCCCTCAAGCGGCGCGCACCGCACGTGCGCATCGTGCTGTATCCGGCGCCGGTGCAGGGCCAGGGCGCGGCCGAGAAGATCGCCGACGCCATCCAGACGGCATCGCGCCGCGCCGAGGTCGACGTGCTGATCGTCGGCCGTGGCGGCGGCTCGATCGAAGATTTGTGGAGCTTCAACGAAGAAGTGGTGGCGCGCGCGATCGTCGGCGCCAGCATGCCGGTGATCTCGGGCGTGGGCCACGAGACCGACTTCACCATCGCCGACTTCGCCGCCGACCTGCGCGCGGCGACGCCGACCGCTGCCGCCGAGCTGGCGGTGACGCCCCGCGCCGACTGGCTGAACTCGCTCTCGGCCGATGCCGGCGACCTGCGCCGCGCGATGGAACGCCTCCTCGGCGACGCCGGCCAGCACCTGGATAACCTCAGCCGCCGGCTGCTCAGCCCAGCGAGCCAGATCGAGCACCAACGCCTGAAACTTCTCGGCATGGCCAGCACTCTGACCCATGCGGTGCGCGGTCCGCTCAACCGCCAAAGCGTGACGCTGGCCCAGCTGCAGCAGCGCTGGGCGCGCCACCGTCCGGATTCGCGGGCCATGCGCACCCAGCTCGCCTCCGAACAGCGCCACCTGGTCGCCAGCATGGCGGGCCAACTGCGCGCGCGGCGCGAGGCGATGGCGGCGCTGGCGGCCCAGCTCGAACTGCTGAACCCGCAGCGCACGCTGGAACGCGGCTATGCCATCGTCAGCAATGCCAAGGGCAAGGTCCTGCACGCACCTGGTCAAATCAAGCCGCGCGACGTGCTGCGGGTGCGGCTGGCCGAAGGCAGCGTCGAGATCGGCGTGTCCGGCGTGCAGGACGTGCTCGGTTGAAGGGTTGACTAAATAGCAGGCTCGACATGCATCGATATGTTATCCGGTTTAGAATAAGCGCCGATTCGGAACATTACCGTTTCTTAACCAATCAAAGGAACAAGACATGGAACATACTCTGCCGCCGCTGCCGTATGCCAAGGACGCCCTCCAGCCGACCATGTCGGCTGAAACCCTGGAATACCACTACGGCAAGCACCACCAGGCTTACGTCACCAACCTGAACAACCTGATCAAGGGCACCGAGTACGAAGACATGCCCCTGGAAGAGATCATCAAGAAATCGCAGGGCGGCGTTTTCAACAACTCGGCCCAGGTGTGGAACCACACCTTCTTCTGGAACTGCATGACGCCGAACGGCGGCGGCGCGCCGACCGGTCCGGTCGCCGATGCGATCAACGCCAAATGGGGTTCGTTCGACAAGTTCAAGGAAGAGTTCCAGAAGTCGGCCGTGGGCAACTTCGGTTCGGGCTGGACCTGGCTGGTGAAGAAGACCGACGGCACCGTCGACATCGTCAACACCTCGAACGCCGCCACCCCGCTGACCACCGAGAACAAGGCCCTGCTGACCGTGGACGTCTGGGAGCACGCCTACTACATCGACTACCGCAACGCTCGTCCGAAGTTCGTCGAGTCGTGGTGGAACATCGTCAACTGGGACTTCGTGAACCAGAACCTGGCGTAATCGCGCCGGCGCCCTGCGCGGCGTCACCCGTCAACGGCCCGCTTCGGCGGGCCGTTGCCATTTCAGATCGGCACCCGTCTCCTGCAGCCTTATCCAGCCATTAGCGGAAGCACGCCCAGCCCCAGGAAGGCACTGCCGCGGTCACCGCACCGATACGCCGCCAATGATGGACAGCCAGGCAGTCCCAGACTTCCGTGGAACAGCCCCTGCACCCTATCGAACCGGCATGTACGAGGATCCGTGCGACGATTGCTCCCCTGCGCACCCGATATCAATTACTCACAGGAGACTTATGGCCTGGGTCGTCACGAAATACCTGATCACGGCGGCCGTCGTGGTCCTGGTCTCGGAATTTGCCAAGCGCAGCGACAAGCTCGGCGCGCTGGTCGCCGCGCTACCGCTGGTCACGC
>JAKOOD010000401.1 GCA_022701635.1 Burkholderiaceae bacterium
TATTGATTTATATCAATAATAAATTCCTGGCACAAACATTGCTTATAGAATATGGTCCATTACTCTGACTACACAAGACCATGAAAACCCTGATCAGCACCGCCCTGTTCGCTTCCGCCATCGCCGCTTCCTCCGCCATGGCCACGACCGTGTCAACCACCAGCCTGACGTCGACCATCCGCGCCGATAATAGTTACGTGATCTACCTGTCGACGGATGACAAGACGGCCGGCACCAGCTTCGGCACCCTGGAAAACTGGACCGCCGTGGCGACGAATACGACGACCCTGACATCGGGTGTCGACTACTTCCTGCACATCTATGCGCACGATACCGGCGGCATCGCTGGCGTGCTCGGCCAGTTCGCGCTGACCGGCACCGACTTCACGTTCTCGAACGGCACCCAGAGCCTGTTGACCAACACCACCAACTGGGCCGCCAACTCGACCGGGTTCGCAGCAGGCTACACCACGCCGACCGCTGCCACCGCGGACGAGGTCAGCGGGTCGTGGGGCAGCACGCCTGGCATCAACAGCAATGCCACATGGATTTGGGCCGGCAATAACTACGACGTCAACGACGCCTACTTCACGACCAAGATCACCTACGCGCCCCCAAGCAACAAGGTCCCGGAACCGGGCTCGCTGGCGCTGCTGGGCCTCGGCCTGGCCGGTGTGTGCCTGGCGACACGCCGCCGCAAGGCCTGATCGAGGAACAATCGGGAACCGGGGACAGGGCGGCCTGCCGTTGGCAGGACCGCTGGCATGGCCGGCGTGTTCACGCCGGTCGTGGTCGCAGCGACGCGATTGCCGCTATGCGTCAGGCTGCAGCACCGTGTGAATGGGTCCGGGCCTAGCGGACCAGTTGCAGAATTTGCCGTTCCACGAAGGCCTGCAATTCCTGTGACAAGGCGCCGCTCGCCTGCGCTTTGCGGAACGCCTCCAGCGCCTCGCCGTTGCGCTTCTCGGCCTGCAGCGAAATCCCCATCCCCATCCACCACACGCCATTGCCCGGCACGCTGCGCAGCGCCGCCTGGTACGCGGCCGCGGCTTCGCGATGGCGCTGCTGGCGCTGCAGCGCGCCGGCCAGGAAAGCGTGGTAATCCGGATTCGCGCCAACGTACGGCAAGGTGCGGGTCAGGGTCTCGATGCCATTGCCGCCGCGCTCGATCTGCAGACGCGCCAGCAGCATCGCCAGCGCCGGCTGGCGCGGGTCCTGGGTCAGGCCGAGCTGCAGCTGGCGGATGGCGTCGTCGGGGCGCTTGGCTTCGATCAGCAGGCCGACCAGGGTCTGGCGCGCGGCTTCGTGGCCGGGATCGATGCGCAGTGCGGATTCCAGCGAGGCGATGGTCTCGCCCATGCGGCCGTCCTGCATGCTGGCCAGCGCGCGCCGGTAGTCGGCTTCGGCGCGCTGCGACACGCTCTGGTTGCGGCCCGGCGCGCTGCGGCTGTCGGCGACGGCCTTGGCAGGCGCAAAGGGCTTGCGGGCCTGGCGCGCTTCCAGTTCCTGGGACAGTGCGCGGCGCACGGCACGCGCCTGCTCGCTGTCCGGCTCGACCGGCGCCACCGACTGGTACGCCAGCGCGGCCGGCGCCGCGGCGTCGGCGGCGGCCTCGTGCTTCGGCGCGGCGCCCTCGCGGCGGGCCGGCGGCGTCTCCGGCTTTCCAGGGCGGGCCTCGGCCTTGCCCGGCGCCGGGACTGGCGGCTCGGACGCCACCGCACGCCCCGCCACCACCGGTGCCGGTTCTGGTGCGGCAGGCGCTTCGGCGGCCGGCGTCGATACCGGCTCCGGAACAGGCGCGCCAGCCGGCAGCATGGTAATCGTGCTGGTCATCTGCAGCGGCGCCTTGACCGCCGCAGTCACAGGCACAGGCACGGCAGCCGGCGCGGGCCTGGCCACCACCGGCACGCTCGACAAGCCCGGTGCGTGCAGCTGTTGCCAGCCGAACCATACCACCACCACGGCAGCGAAGGCACCGGCCACCGCGGCCGCGAGCACGCGCTTGTCGACACCGTGGGGCTCACGCACCACCGGCTTGATTTGCGAAGGTAAGGCCTCGCCCGGCGCGGTACCGCGCGCATCCAGGTCCTGCAGCATCTTGTTAATCAGACTCATCGCTCACTCATTCCGAATGTTACGGTGCGCTCAGCGCAACAGCGCCCAGGCCAGGCCCGCGGCCAGGCAGGTCGCGCCGGCACCCGCCGCCGCCATCCATGGGCGGACGCGGCGCGGGCTGGCCGCCAGCGTGTCGCGCGCGGCGGCGGTCACGTGCGCGCCGGCCACCTGTTGCCGGCCCTCGCCGTAGCTCAGCATCAGCGCCTTGTGCGCCAGGATGTTGGCCAGGCGCGGCACGCCGCCGCTGCTGCGGTACAGGCGGGCGATGGCGCCCTGGGTGAACAGGCGGGCGCCGCTCCAGCCGGCCACGCGCAGGCGGTGCGCCACATAATAATCGAGGTCGTCACGGCTGAGCGGTCCGAGGTGGTAATGAAAGGTGATGCGCTGGGCCAGCTGGCGGATCGATTGCAATGCCAGCTTGCGGTTCAGTTCCGGCTGGCCGAACAGCACGATCTGCAGCAGCTTGCGCTTTTCGGTTTCCAAATTCGTCAGCAGGCGCAGCGCTTCCAGGCTTTCCACCGGAATCGCCTGCGCCTCGTCCAGGCACAGGATCACGTGCTTGCCCTGCCCCGCCAGCAGCAAGAGGCGGTCGGTGATCGCCTTCAGCATGCGGTGCTGGTCAACATCGCGCTCCAGCTGGACTTCGAGCTCGTCGGCCAGCGCCAGCATCAGCGTGCGCGGTTCCAGGTAGGGGTTCGGGATATAGGCGGTGACGAAGTCCGGGCCCAGCGTGGCCATGAACTTGCGGCACAGCAGGGTCTTGCCGGTGCCGACTTCGCCGGTGATCTTGATGAAGCCCTCGCCGCCGCGCGCCGCCACCAGCAGCGTGTTCAGGGCTTCCTGCGAATGCGGGCTGCCGAAGAAGAAGCTGGTGTCCGGGGTGATCCCGAACGGGGCTTCGCGCAGGCCGAAGTGGGCCGTGTACATTACCGGATCCCTCGCGCGCGCGGGTCGAGCTGCTCGATGCGGCGGTTGGCGTCGAGCAGGTCGTCGTTCCAGTTGTTGATGCCTTCGACGATGGTCGGCTTGATCAGCACCACCAGCTCGCGCTTCTGGTTGACGCGCTTCTTCTGGCCGAACAGGGTGCTCAGCACCGGCACGTTGGTGGCGCCCGGCACGCTCGAATTGTCGTTGGTCGACGCCTGGCGCATGAGGCCGCCGATCGCGACCACCTGGCCGTTGGTGCCGCGCACGATGCTGTCCAGTTCCGAGGTGGCCGATGCCGCCAGCGGCAGCGTCAGGTTGCCGGCCGATCCCAGGCTGACGTCCTTGTTGACGGTCGAGACCTGGCTCACCGACGGGTGCACGTGCAGCAGGATGTTGCCCTTCTCGTCGATCTGCGGGGTCACGTCCAGCACCACGCCCGAGAAGAAGGGTTGCAGGGTCACGCTCGGCGTCACCGTATTGCTGCTGGTGGACAGCGCGGTGGTGGTGGTCACGCCGGTCACGTAGAACTCGTCGGTGCCGATCTTCAGCACTGCCTTCTGGTTGTTGATCGCGGCCACGCGCGGGCTGGACAGCACGTGCACGGTGCCCTGGGTTTCCAGGAAGGACAGCAGCGCCGCGAAGTTGCTGGTCTGGACCGCGAGGCCGAACATCGAGCCCGCCGACGCCACCGCGTTCGACAGCGAGAAGCCGGTGCTGGCCGACAGGCCGGTGGCCGGATCGGTGATCACGGCCGGCTGGCCGCCGCCGAATGGCAGCGGCGTGAGCGACGCGCCCGGCCCGACGATGCCGCCCGAGACGCGGTTGTCGTGGCTGCTGCGGATCGAAGCGAACGAGGCCCAGTTCACACCGCTCTGGTAGCTGTCGTTCAGTTCGACCTCGAGGATCTTGGCTTCCAGGATCACCTGGCGGTCGACGGCGAGCTGGGTCGCCTTCAGGTAGGCGTCGACGTTGCGCAGTTCGTCCGGCATGGCGCGGATCACGATCACGCCCGACTGCGGGCTGATCACGACGTTGCGGCCGCCCTCCTTCGGTCCGACGATGGCTTCGACGGCGGACTTCAGGTCGGCCCAGAAATCGTTGTCCGAGGTGGTGTTGACGTCGGTACTCTCGACCTGGCCCTGGTTGGCGCCGTACTGGCTGCTCTGGTTGCCGTTGTTCTGGCCGCTCGAACCCTGGCCGCCGTTCTGGTTGCCGTTCTGGTTGTTGACGGCGTTCGACACCGAGGTCGAGGTCACGCGCAGGTTGGAGGCGCCGCGGCGCTTGCCGACCAGGTAGTTCACATGGAACATCTTGGTCTGCATGGTCAGCGGCTTGATCGAGATGCGGGTGCCTTCGATCCGGTAGTCGTAGCCGTACATCTCGCGGATGGCATCCAGCGTTTCGGGCAGGGTCACGTCCTTGAGGTTGGCGGTGATGGTGCCGCTGACGTCCGGGTGCACCAGGATGTTGTAGCGGGTGCCGGCGACGATCGAGCGGAAGAACTGCTGCGCCGGGACGTTGTTGAACGAGACGTTGAAGCGTTCTTCCAGCGCCGGGCGCGCCTTCGGCAGCTGGGTCGCGAGCGCGGCGGCGGGTGGCAGCAGCGCGTCGGCCACGGCGCTGTCGACGCTCGGGGCGGCGGCCGGACGGCTGGCGTTGGCGCCGGCGACTTCCTTGCGGATCTGGTCGTAGGTCGTGTTGTTCGGTGCGCTCTGGCAGCCGGCCAGCAGCAGCGCCGCGGCGCTTGCGATCAAGGTGGCTCGGATCATCGTCGTCTTAAGCATTCATTGTCCTCGGGTGGAGCGTACGGGCGAGATACCGCCGGCGGCCGGGGGCACCAGGCGCAGCACCTGGCGTTCGCGGCCGCGGACCAGTTCGACCTCGTTGTCGGCAATGCGCGCCACGCGCGCACCGTGGAAATCGTCGCCGGGGCGCAGGGTCTCGCCGTCGATCACGGCCAGGTGGCGGCCGCCGGGCGCGCGTCCGATCAGGATGGTCTGCAGCTGCGGCGCGGCGCTCGGCCCCGCGGCGGGGCCGGCGGTGGCGGTCATCAGGTTGGCCGGCGGCCGCATGGGGTCCTGCAATGGCTGGGCCGCGGCGGCGCCCGCGGCCAGCGTCAGCACGGCGGCCAGCAGGGTCTTCACAGCTTCATCCATTTCTCGTCCAGGCTCAGGGTGTACAGGGTCAGGGTCAGGTGCGCGGTCGGGTATTCTTCCACGTCGAGCTGGGCGCGGCCCCAGAACAGCTGGGTCGGCAGCGCTTCCAGCGCCGCCATGTAGTCGACCATGTCGAGGTAGCTGCCGCGCGCGGTCAATTCGACGCCGTGGCGGTACAGCAGCTCGGGACCCTTGACGGCGCGAGGCGCGGCGCCGGCCAGCGTGCCGGCCGTCATGCCCTTGGCCTTCTCGCCGGCGTCCACGATGCTGCTCAGCGGGTCCACCGGCAAGGTGCGCACCGCCACCAGTTTCAGGCGGCCGTTGGCGCGCAGGATCGATTCCAGCAGCGGCGCGATGCGCTCCGGCGGCACCAGGCCGCGCTGCATCGCGCGCAGGTCCGAGCTCAGGCGCTCGGTCTCGCCGCGCACCGCCTGCAGGCGCGCGCGCAGCGGCGCGTCGGGATCCTGGCGCGCCTGTTCCAGCTTGCGCACGATCTCGGCGTTGGCGACGGCGATCGCGGTCTTCTGCTGGGCCAGCTGGGTGCGCAGCGCATCCTGCTTGCGCTGCAGCGGGCCGAGCACGATGAATTGCGCGGCCAGGCCCAGCAGCGCCAGCACGGCCACGAACACCATCACGCGTTCGCGCTGGCTGAGGGCGTCGATGCGGGCAGCCAGTACCTGCCAGCGTTGCTTGATCATGGCTGTGCTCCCGGCTTGCCCTGCGGCGCCGACGCCAGGCTGAATTCGACGTATGGCGCCGGCATGCTGGCGTCCTTGCCGTCCTTGCCCGCGACCTTCAGCGCGGCCGCTTCGCCGATCTGCAGAGTGCCCACCGGGGTGCCCTGCATCACCTGCTCGTTGCGCAGGCGGCCGAGGAAACCCGGCACCAGCGCCGGGTCGAGCGCGCGGCCGCGCACGCCGATGTCCTGGCCGGCGCCGCCGATGCTGACGCCGGTCAGCCACAGGCCCTCGACGCGCTGGCGCGCCAGCGCGCGGAAGTATTCGGCATAGCCGCGGGTATTGCCCAGGTCGCCGCGCCGGATGGTGTCGGACACGCGGTGCAGCGCATCGAGCTGGGCATTGGCCTCGGCCAGTTCGCCGTCGAGCCGCAGGTCTTTCTGGCGCGCCGGGTAGTCGGTGGTGACGCCCGCGAGGCGCTTCTGCACCGCGTCCAGGCGCGCCGCGCCGGCATCGGCCTCGCCCTGCAAGCCGGCCACCTGCATGTTCTCATGGATGCCGGCAGCGACCAGGCCGAGCGCCAGCACGCCGCACCCGATCGCCATCGTGCGCGCCGTGAGACGCTGGATCTGCTGCTCGAACTGTTCGTTGAACAGGTTGATCTGCTGCGGCGCGCCGGTGCCGGCGCTGCCGGCCTGGACATCGCGCAGGGCCGCGCCCAGCGCCACGAAGAAGCGCTGCTGGAGCGCCGCGTCCTCCAGCTCGGGCACGCGCGCGAGATCGAACACGGTCGCCAGGTCGAGCGTCTCGACGCGGGTGTAGATGTTGCTGGACAAGTATTCTTCGAGACCGGTGGCGGCGGTCGGGGCCAGCACCAGCCTGGCCACGCTGATGAAGGAGAACTGGCGTTCGAAGTGGTCGAGCGAGCGTTGCAGCTCGAGGGTGATCTTGTCGAAGGCCTGGTGCTTGCGCTCGTGGTCGGGTTCGAGCAGCTGGGCCAGCGTCACGTCGATGCGGCGCGACAGGTACAGTTCGCTGCGCCAGGACACGGTCAGCAGGCCGCCGTCCTCGCCGAACGACAGCATGGCCACGCCGCGGCCGTCGCGTTCGAGCATGCCCGACACGTTACGCTGCGCCATCTCCGGGATGTCGATCGCGCCCAGCCTCACCTTGGCGTCGGCGAACAGGTTCTGGCGCGCCTTGACGACACTGTTCCTGGCCGCCACGGCGAACACGCTCTGCTGCGGGCGGGCGGCGGCGCTGGCGTCGACCGGAATGTCGAGCGCGTCGATGGTGGCGTCGTCGACCGGGAAATCGAGCAGGTCCTTGAGGCGCCAGCGCATCGCGGTCTTGAGCTCCTCGCGCGGCACGTTGGGGGCTTCGGCCGACAGCAGCTGGTAGTCGCCGCCGCCCAGCACCGTGGCGCAGCGGTAGTCGCCGCTGTGCAGTTCCTTGCCGGCGCGCTCGAGGGTGTCGGCATCGAGGCGGCCCGGAAAGAAGTGCGCATGCATCACCAGCGGCCGCCGGTCGGCACCGGCCGCGGCGCCGGCGGCGGACGCGGCCACGCTGGCGGTGGCCAGGCCATCGCGCTGCGGCACGATCGCCAGCCAGGCGCCGTTGTTCTTGGGTCGACTAAATAAACGCATGCGCGGCCGTGGACATCAGTGGGTTTCGAGGAGTATTCGCTAGACTCTTGATTATATTCAACTCCGGGTAAAAGCCGATACCATTTTTGCACTCAGGAAAAATATTCCCGGTTTCCTTTGTAGAACAACCAATAAGTCGTTGTGCTGCTACCTCACCGGTAGATTTCACGCAGGTAGATCAGCGGATTGCGGTAGACACCGAAGGTCACGCGCGCGCGCGTGCTCGGCAGCCAGATGCCGGCGTTGCCGCCGCCGACCGTCAGGTCGAAGGCGCCGAGGTTGGTGCGGCCCGGACTCTTCAGGCTCAGGCGGCCGACGCCGTTGTTGAGCGGGATGGCTGCGCCGCCGAGTGCGGACACCCTGGCGGCGGTGCAGGCGCTCGGCGCGGCGCTCTTGCTGTCGGCGAAGAAGCGCGTACAGCTGTTCGTGACCGGCACCAGCTTGTCGCCGGTCGTGGTAGCGCTGTCGGTGGTGGTGGTCACCCAGGTCTTGCCGTTCCAGTACTGCTCGGCGAGGTTCAGGGGGAGGCTCAGCAGTTCGGAGCCGAAGGCGTTGGGGACGAGCAGGCGCCCGGACACGACCATCAGGCCATCCTCGTACTGGGCGGCGCGCGTGGTGTCCAGGGTGGCCGACGTGACGAAGATATCCTTGGTCGTGGTCGGGCCGGTCGACAACCGCTCGCGCATGTTGGCGCGCAGGTAGAACAGCGTCGGCGCCACCCTGCCGCCGGTGGCGGCCGCGTTGCTGCCCGCGACGAAGGGATTGCCGAGCGCGTACGTCGCGTTGGTCGTCATGGCCGGGAAGTCGTAGGGACCGCTGGAGGTCTGCAGCGGGTTGGCGGGGTCGACAGCCAACCCGGTCAAGGGCGAACTGGTGGTGTCGTTCGGCTTGAGCGCGGCCGTCATGCCCACGTTACGGTAGACCACGCCGCCCACGACGTTGGCGTTGGCGTTGCCGGCGAGACCGGCCAGGTTGCGGAACAGGGACAGGGGCTGCTCGATGCCGTCGCGCGGCAGCGCATACGGCGTCACCGTGAAGGTGAACGGCTGGTTCGAGTACAGCGCTCCTACCGGCGCGAACTCGGTCGGGCATGCCATGTCGGCGGTGCAGGCGAAAGGCGCCACGGCACGACTCTCGAAATGGTCGGGATAGAAGTGGCCGATCACGCGGGTGGCGCTCACGATCCGGGCCGGATCCGCCTTCACCGCCTTGCCCGGCCCGCCGACCACGCCGGTGCCCAGGTAATCCGACAGGTAGGGCGTGACGGCCAGGTAGCCGCCCTCGAACCAGCGCGCTTTCGCATCCAGGGCGCCGGCGATGCCGGTGTTCGGCGTAAAACCCTGGTCCAGCACGAAGGCCGCGGCGACCAGCTTGTCGATCGCGTCGTCGGCGTCGTCCACCGGCAGGACCGGCGATGCCAGAGGATTCGCGGCGAACAGGTCGAGCTTGAAGTTCAGCTCGATCAGGTTATCCGCCAGCACGCCCTTGAGCGCGGTCGGCTCCTTGCCGAAGCTCGGCGCGTAATTATTGTCGGCCATCAGCGCACCGAGGCGCATGACGAACGGTTCGCCTGCCTTGGCAAAGGCGGTCGGGCTCGGCTTCTTCCAGCTGTCGCCGCTCGTGCCCAGCAGGTCGGCGACGCCGTCGGCACTACGGAATACGCTCTGGAAGCGGATGTCGGTCGGGCGCGAGATGAAGTCGACCGTCCCCATCACCGTGCCCTGGTAGCTGAGCGACAGGCTGACGCGGCCGACGTCGGCATAGAAGAACGCCGAGCCGTTCGGCAGGTTGCCGGTCGGCTGGTTGGCCGGCACGGTCACATTGACGTACTTCCAGGTGCCCTTGCAGTCCAGGCCCAGGCCGGCCTGGGCATAGGTCAGCGCCACGTTCGAATAAGGCAGGCAGCTCGCCGCGAGGCCGACGTTGAGCGTGTAGTCCGAATTGCTGACGGCGCTGGCGCGGCCGCCGGAAACCGAGGTCACGTAGATCTTGGTGGTGGTCGCGGCGGTCACCGGGCCGATGAAACGGTGGCAACCGCCGTCCCCGGGCGCGGTGACGATCAGATCGCCACTCTTGCAGACCTCGGTGGTGAACACGACCGCCGAACCGGAATCCACGGCGGAGGCGGTATCCGTCGCCGTGTTGTTGCCGGTATTGCCGTCGCCGGTCATGCCCGTTACCGTGGCGGAATTGGTGAAGCTGCCCGTCGTGTTCGGCGTGACGGTGAGGGTCAGCGCGTTTGCCTTGTCGCCTGCGGCGAGCTGGCCGGCGCGGGTGCAGGTGACCAGCGTGGCGCCGTTGCTGCCGGCGCCGCTGCTGCAGCTCCAGCCGCTGCCGCTGGTGGAGACCAACTTGAGGCCGGACGGCAGCGTGTCGGTGACGGTGATCGGGCCGGTCTCGACATCGGTGCCGACATTGCTGACATTGATGGTGTAAGAGGAGGTGGCGCCCACGCGCAGGTCGCCGGTGCGCGTCATCGACAGGGCCAGGTCGCCGTTGCCGACGAACGGCATCGCCACGATCTCGGCGCTCAGCAGCACCAGGTCCTGGCCCGAGCGGTAGCTGGTGGTGGCGGTGCTCTGCCCCGGCGTGATGAAGTTCGCATTCAGGGTATAGGCGTCGAAGTCGATGCCGTAGCTGTTGTAGTCGCCGGTGATGTTGCTGGCCGAGTTGAACTGGTTGCCCGCCGGGTTCATCGCATCGGTCAGCTCCTTGCCGTTGAACAGCAGGTTCTCGCCGCCCTGCGACAGCGTGGCGTCGCCTTCCCAGGTGATGTGGCCGATACGGCCGGTCACGTTGCTGGGCAGCGGATTCGGCACGTTGAAGTTGCCGAGATTGATGACGAAGCCGCTGTTCTGGAAGTACTGGAAGCCTTCGTAGACGTTCAGCAGGCGGAATGGCTCGTCCGGGTGCGAATACACGACCAGCAGCGCGAAACCGCCGACCACGGCCTGCGAGGCGCACCAGGGATTGCCGTTCGCGACGCTCAAGCCGCTGAACGTGTACGTCGTGTTGGGGTTCAGCTTGTTCCTGACCCGCGCGGTGACGTCGGCGGCGCCGCTGAAATAGTTGAAGCCGTTGCCGACGCTGCCGGACGTGTATTGGCGTGCGGCATATACCGACACGCCGTCGAAGGTGACGTTGTTGTCGGGGGTGTTGCCGGAGCCGGCCCAATACAGCTGCGCACTGATGATGGTGGCCCCGGTCGGCACCCCGGACAGCTTGGCCGAGACGCTGCCGGTGATGCTGCAGGCGCTGTTGCTGTAACTGGTATTGTCCGCCGTGCGCATCGTGGCCTCGGTGCCGGTGAAGTTGACCTGGCCACGGAAGCTGGTGTACTGCTGGATCGCGGTGTCGGCGTGCGCCGGGCCGGCCAGCAGCAGGATCAAGCCGAGCAGCAGTCCCAGGCACAGCGCCGGCCAGCGCCGCAGGCAGCCCGGCGTCACGCCGACACCTCCATGCGGCGCCGCACGTACTGTGGGCTGTTGTTAGGCACGCCCTCGCACAGGTTGTTGGCATCGGCCATGTTGCAGGCGACCGAGGTGATGTTGGCCGGCGTGGTGGGCCCGCCCGCCTGGTTGCAGCTGACCACCACGGTAAAGCTGCGCAGTTCGCTGTCGGCCGGCATGGCGAGCGTGACCTGGCTGGACGCGCCGGGGCAGCAGCCGGCCGCCGTGCAGCCGCCGCGCAGGCGCCGGAACAGCCCGTACTCGATCCCGGTGCGTGCCGCCTGGTAGGCGCGCGCGCCCTCGAGGTCGAGGTCGGCACTGGCTTGCTGGGTGGTGTACAGCGAGACCATCGCCACGCCCAGTCCCGCCAGGACGACCAGCAGGAAGATTGCGGTGACGAGGCCGACGCCGGCGCTGCGCGCCAGGTAAAGAGGTGCTCGCATCATGGTGTATTGTCGACGTGGATCTGGTGGACCAGGCGGATGGCCGGCGAATCGGGGGTGCGGCCGCGCAGTTCGAGCGACACCAGCACCAGGCCGGTACGCTGGGTCGCCGCCGTATCGTAGTTGAACAGGCCGTTGCAATTGGTCAGGCGCGCGGCGACGATGGCGCGCTGCCCCCCGCTCGGGACCGCCGACTGCGTCGCACTGATGGCGTAGCCCCATGCGCGCATCAGGGTCTGGGTGCCGTCGCCGGCATCCTGGCAATAAAAGCTGACGGGGCCGCTGACGACGTGGAAGCTGCGCGTTGGCGATGGCAAGGCGGGATCCGCCGCCGCGAACGGGTTGGCGTTCAACTGGACGGTGGCGATACGCCCGAGCGCCGCGTCGGTCGCCGTCGCCGGCACCGCCTGCACCACGCCGGTATTGCCACCGGTGTAGGCATCAGCCTGCGCCACGCCGAGGTTGTAGACCGCCACGCGATCGCCTGCCACCACCTGGCCGAAGCTGTCGGGGGGTGCCAGTACGGTGAACGCGGTCTGCGCCGGATCGTCGAGCGCGGGACGGGTCGGCACGCCGTCCTCGACCGACAGATAGCGCCCGCCGCTGCGGGTCTGCAGGAACTCAAGCGTGCTGCCGTTCAGGACACGCACGCTGTTGGGCAGCGCCAGGCGGATGTCGCGCGCGATGCGGCGCAGCGTCAGGTCGGCCTGATCGGTCATCTCGGCGCGGTCGACGGCGTCGCGGTAGCTCAGGATCGGCGCGCGGACGAACACCGCCACGATGCCGGCCAGGATCCCCAGCACCACGATCACCACGATCGCCTCGATCAGGGTGAAGCCACCCGTGCGGCGGCCGGGTACGCGCGCGCCCGTCATAGCGAAGCCGGCGCGTAGCGCGTGCGGAAGCCGTCCAGGCTCAGGGACTGGCCGTCGTAGCCGATCGTGACCGTGATGCGCAGGACGTCGGTCTGGGCAGCGCTGCCGCCGCTGCCGATCGCATTGGCGCCGCCGGTGTCGCGCAGCGTATCGGGGCGGATCTTCACGCTCGCAGTGAACCCGGCGAGCGGCAAGGGATTGCCGTTGGCGTCGAGCAGCGTGGTGCCGGCCCCGAACGGTGTCGCGGCGACGTTCGCAGCGGCGACGTAATCGTTGATATTGTCGAAGGGACGCTGGTTGTTTGCTTCCGGTCCCCAGCCCTCGACGGTGCCGGCGGCGCAGTCGCCCGGCCCTTTCACCGCGGTAGAGGGATTGTCGTCGCCGGCGCGCGGGTCGTAGACGTCGCAGTACGAGAACTTGGCGAGTTCCACCTCTTCCAGCAGCGCCTCGGCCAGCATCAGGGCCTGCTTGCGACGCACCGGATCGGCGCTGCGCTGGGTGGTGAGGTTCATCACGCTGATCAGGGTCGTCAGGGCAATGCCGACGATCACGATGAAGAGGATCAGCTCGATCATGGTCACGCCGCGCTGGCGGGCGCGGACCCGGGTACGGCAGCGCGCGTTAGTAGACATAGCCGGTTTCCTGGGACACCGAGATCTGGTTCGAGACGCCGCCGCCGTCGATGATGACGGTCAGGCCGGCGAACGTACCGCCGCCGGTCGGCACAGGCTGGCCGAGGCCGTTGTAGAAAAACGGGCTCATCGTGCCGGACTTGGGGTTGAACTTGCTGCCGACAGGCCAGCCTTCGCACGACCAGCGTTCGGTGTAGACGCCGCCGGCCAGGCACAGCTTGCGGGTGGTCGCGCTGCCGCTGTTGGCGCCGGAGGGCGCCGGCACCTGGTCGGCGGGCGCGCACGGCGCAGCGGCGCTGAAGCACAGGGCAAAGCCTTCGATGTTGCCGAGCACCTGCACGTAGACCGGGCGGTTCTGGGCGATCGCCAGCTTCTGGGCATAGCGCAGCATGGAACGGCCCTGTTCCGCGAAAGCGGCGACGTCGAAGCCGGTGCGGTCGAAGAAACGCGAGGCGCCGATGGCGCTGAGGATGCCCACCAGGACGATCACGACGATCAGTTCGACCATCGTGAATCCATCCTGGCGAGGGGGAGCGGCTACGGTAGGCGGCACGGGTCGTGTTGTACGGCGCGGCATCCGCCCTGCTCCCTGGTTGCTTAGCTGCAGATCGGGTTGGCGTTGGCGGTCGAGGTCGTGGTGCCGCCGGCGCCGGTGCTGGTCGTGCTGCCGGTCTGGATCACGATCGTCGGCGGGGTGCTGGTGCTGTTGGTCGCGGTGTAGACCACGCTGCAGCTGCCGATCTTGTTGCTGTCGATGCCGACCGGCGAAATCGTCACGGTGGCGCCGGCGCCGGAGCCCGAGACATCGATCTTGTAGTCGTTGGCGCTGAGGCCGGCCGCGGTGGCGAGCCCGGTCACTGCCGACGGATAGCCGTTGATCATGGCGACCGCCAGGCCTTCCATCGGCACGGTGCCGGCCGCGGCGACACCGACCGGGTTGACCAGGTACATACCGTGCGCCATCGACGACACCGACGCCAGGGAACCACGCGCCGCCTTCAGCGACGCGATGCGCGCATCATTGCTCAGGTCGGCAAACCTCGGCAGCGCGGTGGCAGCCAGGATACCCAGGATGACGATCACGACGATCAGTTCGATGAGGGTGAAACCACCCTGGGCAGCGCTCTTCAGGTTCTTCTTCATACGATATTCTCCGGGAAAAATGGTGCGGATAAGCCGCTTGGGTTAGCTGGGTGACTCGCTGCCTATCCGCTGACTTGATTCAGGGCGAGGCCGACGTAACGTTGTTCAGGTGCACGAAAGAATTCTACCTTGAATCTGAGCAATCTTGCCGTACCGAAAGAAAAACTTTCGGCGTTTGGTAGCAGATACACAATGGATTTGTCGCGCGCATCAAACACCCATCCACTGCGCCCGATCTTGCCCGGGTCCACGGCGACGAATTCCCCCAGATAATTGGCGGGTTTCTGCGCCAGCAAGTTCATCGGATTGTCGTCGGCCAGCGCGCGCAGCCTCTCGGTCTGTCCCGCAGCCTGCAGTTGGGAAGCCCGCGCGTGCAGGGCCGTGCGCAGGACGCCGACCAGTTGGCGCGTCGCCGCCAGTTCGGCCTGTTCGCGGTAAAACTCGAAACGGTTCAGCAGCAGCGTACTGAGAATCGCCGCCACAAGTACCGTGACCGCGAATTCGAGCAGCGTGAAGCCGTGGCGGCGCAGGATCGGCGTTTTCATCATGTGTGGTGCAGGGCGGCCTTGCCCAGGTCCCAGATCGGCAGGAAGATGCCGAGCGCCAGCATCAGCACCATCACGCCCAGGAACACGATCAGGATCGGCTCGATCTGGCTCGACAGCGTCTTCAGCTCATAGTCGACTTCGCGCTCGTACATCATCGCGATCTCGTCCATCAGGTCGTCGATCGAGCCGGACTCCTCGCCCACCGCGATCATCTGCAGCACGATCGGAGTGAACACCTGGGCGTTGGTGGCGGTGCGCAGGATGCTGTCGCCGCGCTCGACGCCGTCGCGCATCTGCTCGATGCGCGACGCCAGGTAGGCGTTGTCCGAGGTCTGGGACACCACCGTCAATGCCTGCACGATCGGTACGCCGCTGCGGATCGACAGCGCGAAGCTGCGCGCGAAGCGGGCCATCGTGCCCTTGTGGATGATCTTGCCGGCGATCGGCAGGCGCAACTTGATGCGGTCCCAGGCCAGGCGGCCGCCGGTGGAACGGGTCCAGGTGCGGAAACCGAAGACCGCGGCGACGATGCCGACTGCGAAGGCCGGCCACCACTCGACCGTGAAGCGCGAGGTGCCGATCAGGATGCGGGTCATCAGCGGCAGCTCGGTATGGAAACTGTTGAACACCTTTTCGAACTGCGGGATGACGAAGATGTTCACCACCGCCATCGCCGCCACCATCGCGATCAGCACGAACATCGGGTAGCGCAGCGCGGTCTTCACGCGATCGCGCATGTCGCGGTCGAATTCCATGTGGTCGAACAGGCGCAGGAAGACTTCTTCCAGGCGGCCGGTCATCTCCCCGACCCGCACCATGGCCAGGTAGAAGGTCGAGAAGCATTCGGGATGACGGCGCATCGCGGCCGACAGTTCGCGGCCGGCGTCGAGCGATTCGCGCAGGTCGCGGATGACGCGCCCGAACGACGGGTTGGTGGCCGATTCCTGCAGCCCGGCCAGCCCGCGCATGATCGGCACGCCGGATTTCAGCAGCGTGTAGATCTGGCGGCTGAACAGCTGGACGTCGAGCGAGGTGACGCGCTTGCGCGCCAGGCGCTGCCACACGGTCTCGCCGTCGTCGTTGCCGGTCGTGACCTTGCGCGTGGTCAGCACGATCTCGAGCGGCGTGACGCCGGTGCCGAACAGCTGGTCGGCGATCGCCCCGCTGTCAGCGCCTTCGAGCACGCCCTGCATCATCTCGCCGCGTCCGTTGCGGCCTTTATAAGCGAAGAACGGCACGCTTTAGTCCTCGCTCTGGTTACTGACGCGCATCGCCTCGGCCACCGTGGTGCGGCCCTGGATCGCCAGGCGCACGGCGCTGCGGCGCAGGGTTTCGCCGCGCATCTCGGCATGGGCCACCTTCAGGAAATGGCCGGGGTCCGGGTGGTTGACGGCATCGTTGACGGCGCGCGTCATCTCCAGCAATTCGTAGACGCCGGTGCGACCGCGGTAGCCGGTGCCGTTGCAGTGCGAGCAGCCGCGCCCGTGGAAGAACGGCACGCTGTCGGCACGCTCGCCGAGTTCCGCGCGCAGCCAGGCGCGTTCCGGCGCCGGCGCCGCGTGCGGCTGGGTGCAGCTTTCGCAGATCACGCGCACCAGGCGCTGGGCCAGCACGGCCTGGAGCGAGCCGCCCACCATGTAGCGCGGCACGCCCATGTCCATCAGGCGCAGCGGGGTCGAGGCGGCATCGTTGGTGTGCAGCGTGGACAGGACCAGGTGGCCCGTCATGGCGGCGCGCAGGCCGATCTGGGCGGTTTCCTGGTCGCGCATCTCGCCGACCAGCACGATATCCGGGTCCTGGCGCAGCGCCGAGCGCAGCACGCGCGCGAAGTTCAGGTCGATCTTGTCGTTGACCTGCACCTGGTTGATGCCGGGCAGGCGGTATTCGACCGGGTCTTCGACCGTGATCAGCTTCTTTTCCACCGAATTCAGCTCGGCCAGCGCACTATATAGCGTCGTGGTCTTGCCGGAGCCGGTCGGGCCGGTCACCAGCACCAGGCCGTTGGGGCGCTGGACGATGGCGCGGAAGCGCTCGACCAGCGTCGGATGCATGCCGATCGCGTCCAGGCGCAGCGCGGTGCCGACCTGGTTCAGCAGACGCATGACCACCGATTCGCCGTATTGGGTCGGCATGGTCGAGATACGCACGTCGATGCGCTGGTTCTTCACCTTGACCGCGAAGCGGCCGTCCTGCGGCAGGCGCTTTTCCGAGATGTCGAGGTCGGCCATCAGCTTCAGGCGCAGCGCCAGCGGGGTCGCGATCTTGATGTCGGCCTCGGTCTGCAGGTGCAGCACGCCGTCGATGCGGAAGCGGATCTGCAGGCGCCCGTCCTGCGGCTCGATGTGGATGTCGGAAGCGCGCACCTGGGTGGCATCGTCGAACACCGATTGCAGCAGCTTCACCACCGGCGCTTCTTCCAGGCCGGAATTCGAGGCCAGCGCACCGAAGTCGACCGAGGTGGCATCGCCCAGGTCCTGCTCCAGCTCGCGCGCCAGGCCGGTGATCTCGCCGGTGCGGCGGTAGATGCGGTCGATGACCTGCAGCACCTCGGTCTCGTTGACCACGGCCAGCTCGACGCCTTTCTTCAGCAGGCGCGCGATCTCGTCGTAGGCGAACAGGTCGGTCGGGTCGGACACGCCCACCAGCACGCTCTCGACACGGTCTTCCAGCACCAGCGCGCGGAAGCGCCGCGC
>JAKOOD010000422.1 GCA_022701635.1 Burkholderiaceae bacterium
GTTAGTAAATATCTTATTAGCCGAATCATCTATGCAAATAACGAATGCTTCGTTTGCAATATGAGTGATGAGTGCGATTATCTGACCTTATTAGAAGAATTAGTAATAAGGCGATTGCATGAATCCATTGGCTTCCCGCAGCAGCGCGAACCGGGTGATCCCCGGTTTCAGGCTCTCGCTCGGGTTCACGATTTTTTACCTGGGACTGATCGTCCTGGTGCCGCTGTCGGCGCTGTTCCTGAAGACGTTCACCATGACCTGGGACGCGTTCTGGACCGCCGTCACCTCGCCGCGCGTGATGGCGTCCTACCGGCTGAGCTTCGGCGCCTCCCTGGTCGCGGCCTTCATCAACGTCATCTTCGGCGGCATCGTCGCCTGGGTACTGGTCCGCTATAAATTCCCGGGCAAGCGCTTCATCGATGCGCTGGTCGACCTGCCGTTCGCGCTGCCGACCGCGGTGGCCGGCATCACGCTGACCTCGCTGTATTCGGCCAACGGCTGGATCGGCCAGTACCTGGAAAAATTCGGCATCAAGGTCGCCTTCACGCCGCTCGGCGTGATGTTGGCACTCACTTTCATCGGCTTGCCCTTCGTGGTGCGCACAGTGCAACCGGTGCTGGAAGACGCCGAGCGCGAACTCGAAGAAGCCGCGGCCAGCCTCGGCGCCAGCCCATGGCAAACCTTCATTCGCGTGATCCTGCCCGGCATCGTGCCGGCGCTCCTGACCGGCTTCGCGCTGGCCTTTGCGCGCGCCACCGGCGAATACGGCTCGGTGGTCTTCATTGCCGGCAACATGCCGATGGTGTCCGAGATCACGCCGCTGTTCATCATCACCAAGCTCGAACAGTACGACTATACCGGCGCCACCGCGATCGCCGTGGTGATGCTGATTGTCTCCTTCATCCTGCTGCTGGCCATCAACCTGCTGCAGGCATGGACCCGCAAGCGGGCAGGGAAATAACATGAGCGCCGTCCTCGATAGCGCCGTCAAAGACACGGCCACTCCCGCGCCGCGCAAGGCCACCAGCACGCTGGAACCGAACTGGGTCCGCTACGCGCTGATCACGGTCGCGCTGCTGTTCCTGACCCTGTTCCTGTTCGTGCCGCTGGTCGCCGTCTTCTACGAAGCGCTCAAGCGCGGCTGGGCCACCTACCAGGAAGCCGTCGTCGACGCCGATGCGCTGGCGGCGATCAAGCTGACCTTCATCGCGGCCGGCATCTCGGTGCCGCTCAACCTGGTGTTCGGCGTGGCGGCAAGCTGGGCCATCGCCAAGTTCGATTTCCGCGGCAAAAGCGTGCTGCTGACCCTGATCGACCTGCCGTTCTCGGTGTCGCCGGTCATCGCCGGCCTGATCTACGTGCTGCTGTTCGGCGCCCAGGGCTGGTTCGGCCCATGGCTGATGGACCACGACATCAAGATCCTGTTCGCGGTGCCGGGCATCGTGCTGGCCACCATCTTCATTACCTTCCCCTTCGTCGCGCTCGAACTGATCCCGCTGATGCAGGCCCAGGGCAGCGAGGAGGAGGAGGCGGCGCTGGTGCTGGGCGCGTCCGGCTGGGCCACCTTCTTCCGCGTGACCCTCCCCAACATCAAGTGGGGCCTGTTGTACGGCGTGATCCTGTGCAATGCCCGCGCGATGGGCGAGTTCGGCGCCGTCTCGGTGGTGTCCGGTCACATCCGCGGCGAGACCAACACCATGCCGCTGCAGGTCGAGATCCTCTACAACGAATACAACTTCACCGCGGCGTTCGCGATCGCATCGCTGCTGGCCCTGCTGGCGCTGGTCACGCTGGCGGTGAAATCCCTCATCGAATGGCGCCTGCATGCGGCCCGCAAGGTGAATCTGCAGATGCAAACCACGGAGCACTGACATGACGATCGAAGTCCAACACATCCGCAAGCAGTTCGGCCAGTTCACGGCCCTGGACGACGTGTCGCTGCAGTTCGACGACGGCGAGCTGACCGCGTTGCTGGGCCCATCCGGCTGCGGCAAGACCACGCTGCTGCGCATCATCGCCGGCCTGGAATTCCCGGATTCCGGCCGCGTGCTGCTCGACAGCGACGACGCCTCGGCGCGCCACGTGCGCGAGCGCCAGGTCGGCTTCGTGTTCCAGCACTACGCGCTGTTCAAGCACATGACCGTGTTCGAGAACGTCGCGTTCGGCCTGCGTGTCAAGCCGCGCAAGGAGCGCCCGTCCGAGCAGCAGATCCGCGAGAAGGTCAAAAAGCTGCTCGAGCTGGTCCAGCTGGACTGGATCGCCGACCGCTATCCGCCGCAGCTGTCGGGCGGCCAGCGCCAGCGCATCGCCCTGGCGCGCGCCCTCGCCGTGGAGCCGCGCGTGCTGCTGCTGGACGAGCCCTTCGGCGCGCTCGACGCCAAGGTGCGCAAGGAACTCCGGCGCTGGCTGCGCCAGCTGCACGACGAGCTGCACGTGACCTCGATCTTCGTGACCCACGACCAGGAAGAGGCGCTCGAAGTGGCCGACCGCGTGGTCCTGATGAACAAGGGCCGCGTCGAGCAGACCGGCACCCCGGCCCAGGTGTACAACCAGCCGGCTTCGCCCTTCGTCTACGGCTTCCTCGGCAACGTCAACCTGTTCCACGGCCGCGTCGACGAAGGCGTGCTGGCCAGCGGCGATGCGCGCCTGGCGACCCCGCAGCACACCGGCGTGCGCAACGGCGAAGCGATCGGCTACGTGCGGCCGCACGACCTCGACGTC
This sequence comes from Burkholderiaceae bacterium, assembly GCA_022701635.1. Taxonomy (GTDB): domain Bacteria; phylum Pseudomonadota; class Gammaproteobacteria; order Burkholderiales; family Burkholderiaceae_D; genus Telluria; species Telluria phyllosphaerae. Next base: position 2,722 of record JAKOOD010000422.1, read on the forward strand.
GAGCGCTACGTGGCGGGCAGTCCGCACAGCGAGGGCGTGGCGGTGAAACTGCGCCGCGCCCACGCGATCGGCCCGCTGGCCCAGCTCGACCTGGAACGCGCCGACAATGCCCAATTGATCGAAGCGGTGATCCCGAATGAGCGCTTCCGCGAGCTCGATTTGCGCGATGGCGAGACCCTGCTGGTCAAGCCGAAGCGGATGCACGTATTCGTCGATCAAGGAGAAGGCATATGAATTTCCAGCAGTTGCGTTCGGTGCGCGAAGCCGCGCGCCGCAACTTCAATCTCACTGACGTGGCGAATGCGCTGTTCACGTCGCAGCCGGGCGTGTCGCGCCAGATCCGGGAACTCGAGGACGAGCTGGGCGTGGTCATCTTCGAGCGCAACGGCAAGCGCCTCACCGGCCTGACCGATCCCGGCAAGGGCATCCTGAAGATCGTCGAACGCCTGCTGGTCGAGGCCGAGAACCTGCAGCAGGCCAGCAGCGAATACGCGGCCCAGGACAGCGGCACGCTCACCGTCGCCGTCACCCACACCCAGGCGCGCTATGCGCTGCCGCAGGTGGTGCAGGCCTTCCGCAACGCGTTCCCGGGCGTGCGCATCTCGCTGCAGCAGAGCGCCCCGGAGCACATCGCCGAATGGGTGCTGTCCGGCCGCGCCGACATCGGCATCGCGACCGAGGGCTTGAGCGCCTTCCCCGACCTGGTGTCCTTCCCGTGCTACCGCTGGAGCCACCTGGTGGTGGTGCCGGACGGGCACCCGCTGCTGGGCCAGAGCCCGATCAAGCTGGCCGACCTGGCCGAGTATCCCTTGATTACCTACGACGTCGGCTTCACGGGCCGCAGCCACATCGACGCCGCCTTTGCCAGCGCCGGCGTCAGCCCGGACATCGTGCTGACGGCGATGGACTCGGACGTGATCAAGCAATACGTGTCGCTCGGCATGGGCGTCGGCATCGTCGCCTCGATGGCTTTCGACCACGGGCGCGACCGCGGCCTGCGCGCGATCGAATCGTCGCACCTGTTCGCGCCCAACGTGACGCGGCTGGCGGTGCGCCGCGGGGCGTATCTGCGGGCGTATGCGTACGACTTCATCGAGCGCTTTGCGCAGGGGTTCACCAAGGCGGATATCGAGAAGGCCCTGCATCCGGTGGTGGTGGAGTGACCGGCGCTGTCGGCGCAGGCGTTACCGAACACTAGACCAACGTCGCCCGTGCGAAGGCAGGGGCCCACGTGATATTTGTCCTACCGGTACGCCGGCAAACTGGGCCCCTGCCTGCGCAGGGGCGACGTGGGGACCTTACTGGCCGGGATTGGTGTACCGCGCATGAATCGCATCGATCGCGGCCACCACCTCATCCGACAAGGTCAGCTGCTCGGCATCGATATTCTCCTTCAGCTGGTCCAGCGTGGTGGCCCCGATGATGGTCGACCCCGTGAACCAGCGCGAATAGCACCACGCCAGCGCCATCTGCGCAGGCGTCATGCCGTTGGCGCGCGCCAGTGCGGCATATTCCTTGACCGCCGCGAACACCGCCGGGCGCAGGTAACGCGGGCTCCAGGTCGGCGGGTAGATCGTCAGGCGGCCGCGCGCCTGCGGGTTGTCGACGTACTTGGCGCTGAGCTGGCCGAAGGCGAGCGGGCTGTAGGCCAGCAGGCTGACGTCCTCGCGGTAGCAGACTTCGTCCAGCAGCGTGGTCTCGAACGCGCGCGCGCTCAGGTTGTACAGGTTCTGCATGGTGGCGATGCGTGGCAGGCCCTTCATCTCGGCCTGCTTGATGTATTCGTTCACGCCCCACGGGCTCTCGTTGGACACGCCGATGTGGCGGATCTTGCCTTCCTTGATCAGCTCGCCCAGCACGGCCAGTGTCTCCTCGATCGGCACGCTGGCGCGTTCCTTCTGCGGGTCGAACTGGTTGGCACCGAAGATCGGCACGTTGCGGCTCGGCCAGTGCAGCTGGTAGAGGTCGACGTAGTCTGTTTGCAGACGCTGCAGGCTGGCGTCGAGGGCGGCGCGGATATTCGCCGCATCGAGGTTGTGGCGGCCGCCGCGGATCCAGGTCTGGCTGGCGTTCGGGCCGGCGGCCTTGGTGGCCAGCACGACGTCGGCGCGCTTGCCGCTCTTTTTCAGCCAGCTGCCGATGAAGCGCTCGGTCGATCCCTGGGTGGCGGCGCTGGGCGGCACCGGGTACATTTCGGCGGTATCGATGAAGTTGATGCCGCGCTCGATCGCGTAATCGAGCTGGCTGTGGGCATCGGCTTCGGTGTTCTGTTCGCCGAAGGTCATGGTGCCGAGGCAGACGCGGGAGACGGTGAGGTCGGTGCGGCCGAGTTTTTGCATCTTCATGAAAAATCCTTCTAGTCAGTCGGGGTCAGAGCCCACCCGCATGAACCGGGCTCTGACCCTCTAGTCAGTCGGGGTCAGAGCCCACCCGGATGAACCGGGCTCTGACCCCGAAGGATGTTATTTGCCGCGCAGCGCATCCGCACACTCGCGCACCAGCGCCGGTCCGCGATAGATCAGGCCACTGTACAGCTGCACCAGCTGCGCCCCGGCCGCGATCTTGGCCTTGGCATCCTGGCCGCGCAGGATGCCGCCGACGCCGATGATCGGGATGGTATCGCCGACTTCCTTCTTCAGCGCGCGGATCACGATGTTCGACAGGTCGAACACCGGCGCCCCGGACAGGCCGCCCTGCTGGCCGGCGTGCTTCATGCCTTCGACGTCGCGCCGGTTGAGGGTGGTGTTGGTGGCGATCACGCCGTCGATGCCGTGACGGAGCAGGGCGGCGCCGATGTTGCGGATCTGGTCGGCGTCGACGTCGGGTGCGATCTTCAACGCCAGCGGCACGTAGTGGCCGTGCTTGTCTGCCAGGCGCGATTGCTCGCCCTTGAGCTCGGCCAGCAGGGCATCCAGTTCGGACGCGCCCTGCAGCTGTCGCAGGTTCTTGGTGTTGGGCGAGGAAATGTTGACCGTGACGTAGCTGGCATATGGATACACCTTGCGCAGGCATTCCAGGTAGTCGTCGGCGGCGCGCTCGATCGGGGTGTCGGCGTTCTTGCCGATGTTCAGGCCGAGTACGCCTTTCCGTTCCTGGTAGAAGCGCGAAGCGCGCACGTTGGCGACAAAGGCGTCGACGCCGCCGTTATTGAAGCCCATGCGGTTGATGATGCCTTGCGCGGCCGGCAGGCGGAACATGCGCGGACGCGGATTGCCGGGCTGGGCACGCGGGGTGACGGTGCCGATTTCGATCGAGCCGAAGCCGAGCGCGGCCAGGCCGTCGATGTAGGCGCCGTCCTTGTCGAGGCCGGCGGCCAGGCCGACCGGATTGGGGAAGGTGATGCCCATCACCGTGCGCGGGTCCGGGGCGGGTTTGCGCACGACGCCGGTCAGGCCCAGCGCGGCCGCGCGGCGCAGGGCCGGCAGGGTCAGGTTGTGGGCCGTTTCGGCATCGAGCGAAAACAGCAGGGGACGGGCAAGCGCGTACAGGAATTTGTCGGACATGTGTCGGTCGATCGTGAATTCACGACATTTTAACCTGTACGCCGGAGGGCAGGCGGCTCTTACGTGACGATAAGACAAGACCCCGCGGAAATTCCTCGCACCCGCATCGCATGCCGGCTTCAATGCTCCAGCACGCCCCACGCGCCGTCGATGCGTGCTTCCAGCGGCCGGAAATTGATCTTGTAGGCCATCTTCGGGCTCTGTTCGATCCAGTAGCCGAGATAGACATAGGGCAGGCCCAGTTCGCGCGCCTGTTCGATCTGCCACAGCACGTTGTAGGTGCCGAACGAGGCGCCCACCACGTCCGGATCGAAGAAGGTGTATACGGAGGACAGGCCGTCCGACAACACGTCGATGATCGATACCATGCGCAAGGTGCCGTCCGGCTCGCGGAATTCGACCAGCCGCGTATTCACCCGGCTTTGCAGCAGGAACTGGGCGTACTGGTCGCGGCTGTCCTGGTCCATGCCGCCGCCGACG
>JAKOOD010000432.1 GCA_022701635.1 Burkholderiaceae bacterium
AGGATGCCGAAGACGACTTCGGCGCCGAACTGACCTGGGCCTTCGCCAAGGCCAAGGTGTCGGACGACGTCAGCATCCGCGTCGGCCGTGTCGGCCTGCCGGTCTTCATGATCTCGGATTACCGCAATGTCGGCTACGCCAACACCTTCCTGCGTCCGCCGGCCGAGATGTACTCGCAGGTGCCGTTCAACAACCTCGACGGCGCCGACATTACCTGGCAGCACAGCTTCGGCGACACCACCTACACCGCGCAATTCGCCTACGGACGCAGCAAGGCCGACGTCTACGGCGGCGCCCAGGTCGAAGCACGCGACCTGGCGGCCCTCAACCTGGTGGCCGAACATGGTCCGCTGACCCTGCGCTTCGGCCGCGCCGACACCAAGATCTCGGTCAACCACCAGACCGCCCTGAACACGCTGCTGGGCAGCCTGCGCGCCGCCGGTGCCGGCTACAACCTGCCGGCGCTCACCACGCTGGCCGGCGCGCTGGCGCCGGATCGCAAGAAAGCCTCGTTCACCTCGGTGGGCGCCGGCCTCGACTGGAACAATATCGTCGCCCAGAGCGAATACGCCAAGCGCAAGAGCGACAGCTACCTGAACGACACCACCGCGTGGTACGTGATGGCCGGCTACCGCTTCGGCAAGTTCCTGCCCTACTACAGCCACGCCAAGCTGAGCATCGACAGCACCGTCGCCAACACCGTCCCGGCATCCTGCCCGGCCGGCTACCCCGCAGCCTGCGGCGCCACCGTGCGCGCGCTGTCGAGCGCCGTTGGCAGCCTCAAGTACAGCGGCCTCGGCCAGGGCGAGCAGACCACCGACAGCGTCGGCCTGCGCTGGGACTTCTATCGTTCGGCGGCCCTGAAGGTGCAGGTCGACCGCGTGCATCCGGACGCCGGCAACGGTCTCCTGACCAACGCGCAGCCGGGCTTCAAGGGTCCAGTCACCGTCGGCGCGGTCGCGCTCGACTTCGTTTTCTAAGGAGGCCGGCAATGAAACAACTGATCAAGGCAAGCATCGCCACCGCCATCCTGGCGCTCGGCATCCCGGCCATGGCCGAGGTCGTCGTCGTCGTCAACCCGAAGGCGGCCGAGTCCTCGCTGACCAAGGACCAGGTGGCCCAGTTCTTCCTCGGTAAATCCACCGCGATGACCCCGGTCGACCAGCCGGACAGCGCCCCGGTACGCGCCGAGTTCTACAAGAAGGTGACCGACAAGGACGCCTCCCAGGTCAAGGCCCTGTGGTCGAAGCTGGTGTTCACCGGCAAGGCCACGATGCCGAAGGAAGTCGGCGACAGCGCCGCCGTCAAGAAGGCGGTCGCGGCCGATCCGAAGGCGATCGGCTACATCGAAAAGAGCGCCGCCGACGCTTCGGTGAAGGTCATCTACAGCGCACCGTAATACCGCCAGCAATCCGTTGCCAGACCTGCCCGCCCCGGTTCGCCGTCGGCGGGCGGTTGAATTTGGCAAGGCGGCCAGGATTCCAACTTCAGGGGACACACCATGAGCATCAAGCGCAGGATCTGGGCATTACCAGTCATCTCGGCCATCATTTTCGGCCTCGGCGTCGCAGTCAGTACCAGCTTCGCGACCGGCGCGCTGGATTCCATCCACACGACGGAGAGCGTCGACTATCCGGCGCTGGGCATCTCGAAAGCGCTGGCGGCCGAGATCGAGGGCGTGACCAACGGCTTGCGCGATGCCGTGTCCGAAGGCGACAAGGCGCGTATCGCCCAGGTTGGCGAGCAGGCCGCCAAGGTGCGCACGCGCGTGGCCGAGATCGGCAAGATCGATGGCATGGTCGAGACCAGCAAGCGCCTCGGCAAGGAATTCGACGACTACTACGCACCGGCCGTATCGGCCGCGAAGATCATGCTCGAACTCGAGCAGGGCGACCCCGGCGCCACCGTGACGCGCATGCAGGCGGCGCTCTCCACGCTCAACAGCGATGTCGCCAAACTGAACGAGACCGCCCAGCGCCAGTTCAGCGCCGGCATCGCACGCAGCGAATCGAGCGTGCGCCGCGCCCTGTCCGCCACCATCATCACCGCCCTGGTCGTGATCGCGACCCTGATCGCCGTGTCGTGGTTCGTGGTGCGCACCATCTGGCAGCAACTGGGCGGCGAACCCGAATATGCGCGCGAGATCGCGCGCGCGGTCGCCGACGGCAACCTGTCGATGGACATCCGCGTCGAGGCCCGCGACGGAACCAGCCTGCTGGCCGCACTCAAGGACATGCGCGACCGCCTGGCCACCATGATGGCCGGTATCAAGACCTCGGCCGAGACCATCGCCGTGGCCAGCTCGGAAATCGCCAGCGGCAACGCCGACCTGGCCAGCCGCACCGAATCCCAGGCCAGCCGCCTTGAAAACACGGCGCGCGCGATGGAATCACTGACCGATACCGTGCGCGCGAACGCCGCCAATGCCAGCCAGGCCAACCAGCTGGTGGTCTCGGCCACCGACATCGCCACCCGCGGCGGCGAAGTAGTGGGCAACGTGGTCTCGACCATGGGCGCCATCAACAGCTCGGCCACCAAGATCGTCGACATCATCGCGGTGATCGACGGCATCGCCTTCCAGACCAATATCCTGGCGCTGAATGCGGCGGTGGAAGCGGCGCGTGCCGGCGAACAGGGCCGCGGCTTCGCGGTGGTGGCTTCCGAAGTGCGTTCGCTGGCCCAGCGTTCGGCCACGGCCGCCAAGGAGATCAAGGAACTGATCGGCGACTCGGTGGCCAAGGTGCATGCCGGCACCGCGCTGGTCGACCAGGCCGGCGTCACGATGGAACAGATCGTGACCTCGGTGCGTAAGGTGCACGACATCATGGCCGAGATCAGCGAAGCCGGCCAGCGCCAGAGCGAGGGCATCGCGCAGATCGGCGTGGCGATCGACGACATGGACCAGATGACGCAGCAGAACTCGGCATTGGTGGAACAGGCGTCGGCGGCGGCGGAATCGCTGACCGACCAGACCGGACAGCTGTCGGGGGCGCTGGCGGTGTTCAAGCTGGACGATGCGCGGGCGCCGGGCACCGCAGCAAATTCACGCACTGCGCTTGCGCTGACCTGAACTGACTTGACCTGACCTGACCTGGAGCTGATGAGCCGTCGCCCCTGATATAAATACATCGCCGGCACACGCCGGTTCTGTACAAACTTGCAAGCCACCTCCCCATGTCATAGAATCGGCCTGATGCGGCGTAGCCCTGCCGCACCAGCGCTGGCCCCGCCGCCAGTCCGATGCACGATTCCTCACGGTGAGATTTGGAAACCGTACCCCTCTGGGTGCTCGTCCTGGCACTCGCGCTCCTGATCCTTTGCTCGGCCTTCTTCGCCATGGCCGAGACGGCCCTGATGGCGGCCAACAAATACCGGCTGCGCCACCTTGCCAAGCGCGGCAACCGTGCCGCCGTCACCACGCTGTGGCTGCTCGAGCGCACCGATAAACTGCTGGCCCTGGTCCTGATCGCGAATACCCTGATCAACGCCATGGCCACCGCGCTGGTCACCGCGATCGCCATCCTGTTCTTCGGCCACGAGGAAACCGTGATCACGGTGGCCACCGCCGTGGTCGCATTCCTGCTGATCGTGTTCGCCGAGATTTCACCGAAGGTCATCGGCGCCAGCTTCCCGGAACGCATTTCGCTCGGCTCCAGCCTGGTGCTCAAGCCCCTGATGAAAGTCGGGCGGCCGGTGATCTGGTTCGTCAACCTGTTCGTCAACGCCTTCCTCAAGCTGCTGCGCATCCGCGGCATCGGCGGCCTGCACAGCGATCCGGCGCAGAACCGGCTGTCGATCGACGAATTGCGCTACGTGGTCCTGGAAAGCGGCCAGTACATCCAGCAAAAGCACAAGAGCATCCTGCTGAACCTGTTCGACCTGGAAAAGATCTCGATCGAAGACATCATGACCCCGCGCAGCCAGATCGAGGCCCTGAACCTGTCGCTGCCGGTCGAGACCATCAAGGCCGAGCTGACCACCTGCTACCACAACAAGCTGCCGGTGTATGAAGGCGAGATCAACAAGATCATCGGCATCCTGCACGTGCGCAAGGCGATCGGCCTGCTCAACCAGGAAGACGACCTGCGCGTCGAGCACTTCCGCGCACTGCTGAACGAACCCTACTTCATCCCGCAGGACACCGGGGTGCTGGCCCAGCTCCAGTATTTCCAGGAGAATAAGGAAAGACTGGGCATCATCGTCGACGAGTACGGCGAGGTGCAGGGCCTGGTCACGCTCGAGGACATCATCGAGGAAATGATCGGCGACTTCACCACCTCGACGCCGGGCGCGGCGCGCACCGATGCCATGGCCTGGAGCGCCAGCGGCGAATGCCTGCTGGAAGGCTCGGCGCCGCTGCGCGACATTAATAAGAAGCTGGGGCTGGACTTGCCGCTGGACGGCCCGAAAACCGTCAATGGCTTGCTGCTCGAGCACTTGCAGGAAATCCCGGAATTCCCGATCGCCCTCAAGATCGGCCAGACCGTGATCGAAGTTGTGCAAGTTCAAAACCAGGCCATCAAGGTAGTGAAACTGTTGCGACCGGTAGCGGTCAAACGCTGGCTGGCAGCCTGATCGGGCATTGCCGGCATCCTTCCCGGGAGCGCCGAATGCCTTTAGTAATTCGCAATAAAGCAGGTGCATGCCATTTTGCCTACGTGGTATGTATACCTCTCACCCCATGCCAAACGCTTGACCAATTTGATGCCTACGGGCATCATTTGGACCATCCACCGAGCTCGTCCGTCTCGCCCTGCTCTCATCCATCGACCGTATCCTCTTCCCGTCCCTGACCTTATGGCAGCAGTCCTCCCCAACACCACGACTGGCAGCACGCTGCCCGGGTTGGCGCGCGCCCTGGTCCAGTCGGGACGCCTGAGCCTGCCGCAAGCGGACACCTTCCAAAAGAAGGCGTCCGCCGACAAGGTAGGCTTCATCGATACCTTGCTCGGCTCCGGCACCATCGATGCACGCAGCCTGGCCGTGTTCTGCGCCGAAACCTTCGGCTACCCGATGCTCGACCTGTCGGCCCTCAGCACCGACATGCTGCCGGCCAACGCCATCGACGCCAAGCTGATGCAGACACTGCGGGTGGTGCCGCTGTCCAAGCGCGGCAACAAGATGTCGGTGGCGCTGTCGGACCCGACCAATTCGCAGGCCCTGGACCAGATCAAGTTCCAGAGCGAAGCGACGGTCGAGCCGGTGATCGTCGCCCACGACGCCCTGCAGGCGCTGCTGGCCAGCCTGTCCAACCACAATGACCAGACCCTCAGCGAACTGGCCGGCGACGACGGCGACATCGAATTCGCCGAGGAAGACACCCAGGCCGCGGCGGCGGCCGAAGCGGCCACGTCGGAAGTCGAGGATGCGCCGATCGTGCGCTTCCTCAACAAGATCCTGATGGACGCGATCAACCTGGGCGCGTCCGATATCCACTTCGAGCCCTACGAAAAGCAGTACCGCATCCGCATGCGCGTGGACGGCGTGCTGCGCGACCACGCGGCGCCGCCGCTGGCGATCCGCGACAAGCTGGTCTCGCGCATCAAGGTGCTGGCCAAGCTCGACATCTCGGAAAAGCGCGTGCCGCAGGACGGCCGCATGCGCCTGGTGCTGTCGGCAACGCGCACCATCGACTTCCGCGTCAGCACCCTGCCCACGCTGTTCGGCGAAAAGACCGTCATGCGTATCCTCGATGCGACCCAGGCGCAGATGGGCATCGACGCGCTCGGCTACGATCCCGATCAAAAGGCCTTGTTGATCGACGCCATCACCCGCCCCTACGGCATGGTGCTGGTGACCGGACCGACCGGTTCCGGCAAGACGGTGTCGCTGTACAGCTGCCTGAACCTGTTGAACAAGCCCGGCATCAACATCTCGACCGCGGAAGACCCGGCCGAGATCAATTTGCCGGGCGTGAACCAGGTCAACGTCAACGAGCGCGCCGGCCTGACCTTTCCGGTGGCGCTGAAAGCCTTCCTGCGCCAGGACCCGGACATCATCATGGTCGGCGAGATCCGCGACCTGGAAACCGCCGACATCGCGATCAAGGCCGCCCAGACCGGCCACATGGTGTTTTCGACCCTCCACACCAACGATGCGCCGTCGACCCTGACCCGCCTCATGAACATGGGCGTGGCGCCGTTCAACATCGCCTCGTCGGTGATCCTGATCACGGCCCAGCGCCTGGCACGCCGCCTGTGCACCTGCAAGCAGCCGCTCGACGTCGGCCGCGACGTGCTGAAGGCCGCCGGTTTCCGCGACGGCGACCTCGACGGCGAATGGAAAGCCTATGGCCCGGTCGGCTGCGAACGCTGCCTCGGCTCCGGCTACAAGGGCCGCGTCGGCATCTACCAGCTCATGCCGATCACGCCGGCCATCGAAGAATTGATCCTGACCCACGGCAACGCGATGCAGATCGCGGCCCAGGCCGAGCGCGAGGGCGTGAATTCGCTGCGCCGCTCAGGCTTGATGAAAGTGAAACAGGGGCTGACCAGCCTCGAGGAAGTCCTCGGCTGCACCAACGAATAGGATAGATCATGGCAACTTCTACAGCGCGCATGCGCAGCGGCGCCGGCGCCCAGGTCAAGGAACACGTGTTCGCCTGGGAAGGCAAGGACAAGACCGGCAAGATCGTGCGCGGCGAAATGCGCGCCGGTGGCGAAACCATCGTCAACGTGACCCTGCGGCGCCAGGGCATCATGGTGACCAAGGTCAAGAAGAAGGTCTACCGCAGCGGCAAGAAGATAAAGGACAAGGACCTGAGCCTGTTCACGCGCCAGCTGGCTACCATGATGAAGGCCGGCGTGCCCTTGCTGCAATCCTTCGACATCGTCGGCAAGGGCCACGCCAACCCGTCGATGTCCAAGCTGATCATGGACCTGCGCGCCGACATCGAGACCGGCACCAGCCTGAACAATGCGTTCCGCAAATACCCGTTGTACTTCGACCCGCTGTTCTGCAACCTGGTCGGCGCCGGCGAGCAGGCCGGTATCCTGGAAGACTTGCTGACGCGCCTGGCGATCTACAAGGAAAAGACGCTGGCGATCAAGGCCAAGATCAAGTCGGCGCTGATGTACCCGGTGTCGATCCTGGCGATCGCCTTCATCGTCACCGCCATCATCATGATCTGGGTGGTGCCGGCCTTCAAGTCGGTGTTTTCCAGCTTCGGCGCCGACCTGCCGGCCCCGACCCTGATCGTGATGAGCATCTCGGACTTCGTGGTCCAATGGTGGTACATCATCTTCGGCTCGATCTTCGGCGCCATGTACTTCTTCTTCCAGTCCTGGCGCCGCTCGCTCAAGATGCAGCAAGCCATGGACCGCCTGCTGCTGCGCCTGCCGATCTTCGGCGACGTGATCCGCAAGGCCACCATGGCGCGCTGGACCCGCACCCTATCGACCATGTTCGCGGCCGGCGTGCCGCTGGTGGAAGCGCTCGACTCGGTCGGCGGCGCCTCCGGCAACGCGGTGTACCTCGAAGCGACCAAGAAGATCCAGACGGAAGTCAGCACCGGCACCAGCCTGACGGTGGCGATGCAGAATGCCAACGTGTTCCCCAACATGGTGACGCAGATGGTCTCGATCGGCGAAGAATCCGGTGCCCTCGACAACATGCTGGGCAAGGTGGCCGACTTCTACGAAGAAGAAGTCGACGAAGCCGTGGGCGCGCTGTCCTCGCTGATGGAACCGCTGATCATGGTGATCCTGGGCGTGCTGATCGGTGGCCTGGTTATTGCGATGTACCTGCCGATCTTCAAGCTGGGTTCGGTGGTGTAAATCCGGCCGGTCTCGCCGGCCCAGGTATTTCGAACACCCCGGTAGCGGACTCTCCGCTACCGGGGTGTTTTCATTTTCACCACACAATGTGCGACCCATTTCGGGTCAGACGAGCGTTGTTTTAGTGCAAAACGCACCCTTGTTGATCAGAATCCAAAAAACAACATTCTAAAATTAAATTTTTATATACGAGAATTATTTCCGAGGCTATATTTATTTACAACTTGAAGCAATTTCAAGTCTTACCGGCTGCGCGATGCGGCCGAGACCCACTATACGAAAGGCCTTCTCCATGCTTCGGAAATTCCCCTCCCCTCGACGCGGCTTCGGCCGGCTGTTCAACGCCATGGCCGTCGCCGCCGCCCTGTGTGCAGCAGCGCCCGCGTCGCAGGCCGGCGTCCTCGATTTCGAAACGCCGCTCGACATGCCGTTCGTCTTCGCCGGCGACGTCATCCAGATGGGTAACTACTACGTCGAGGGTGCGGGAACCGCCGGCTTGGTTGGCGCCATCGGCGGCAACGACGCCTGCTTCGGCCTGCAGTGCCCGGCCAACAACGCCACCAACTACTACAGCGCGCTCGACGACGGCTACCTGTTCTTCGGCATGTGGGACGGTTCGGCCTTCACCCTGAGCAGCCTGCAGGCCAGCTTCATCGGCACCGGCCTGCCGAGCTACCCGTCGGTCGCCGCCCTCCTGGAAATCACCGCATTCGACGCCAACGGCATCGTCGACGACATCTTCGTGGCTCTGAACGGCCCGACCGGCAGCACCTTCAATTTCGCCACCTACGACCTGAGCGGCTTCGGCAACGGCGCCTCGTTCACCGACGTGCGCCTGGCTTCCTTCGCCTGTACCGCGGGCAGCACCACCTGCGACCGCAGCACCAACCAGGCCCAGTTCGCTGTCGACAACATCGTCACTGTCAGCGCCGCCACCGACGTGCCTGAACCGGCCAGCTTCGCCCTGCTCGGCCTCGGCCTGCTGGGCCTGGGCGCCGCACGCCGCCGCGCCGCCTGAGCCAACCGAGCTGCCAATAACATCACGACCATCGAGACCACAACATGAATTTCAAAGCTCGTCCCATCGCGATCGCCGCCGCCCTGCTGCTGTCCGGCGCCATCGGCCTGGTCCACGCACAGGCACAAGAGGTGCGCCGCCCCTATATCGTCCAGCTGCAGGCCGAACCGGCCGCCAGCTACAAGGGTGACATCGCAGGCCTGGCCGCGACCCAGCCCGCCGCCGGCGTGCCATTCGACTACCACTCGGTGCCGGTGCAGGATTACGTGCGCTACCTGAGCGTCAAGAAAAGCGAGGTGCTGGCCACCATCGCCAATGCCCCGATCGTCGCCGACTACGACGTCGTGCTCAACGGCTTCACCGTGATGCTGACCGACGCCGAAGTGCTGGCGCTGAAAAACAATGCCGCCGTCGCCGACATCCAGGCCGACCAGCCGCGTTCCTACGACACCGTCACCACCAGCGCCTTCCTCGGCCTGTCCAAGCCGGGCGGCCTGTGGTCGCAATACGCCGGCGGTTCGCTGGTCAAGGGCGAAGACATGGTGGTCGGCATCATCGACGGCGGCATCTGGCCGGAAAATCCGGCCTTCGCCGACCGCGTCGATGCCGACGGCAAGCCGACCTTCGACAGCAGCGGCACCCTGGCCTATGCCGCGCCGCCATCCACCTTTACCGGCGGCTGCGTCGCCGGTGAAGGCTTCGACCCGCTCAAGCACTGCAACAACAAGCTGGTCGGCGCCAAGTTCTTCGACGCCGGCTTCCTGGCGTCGGGCCGCACCCGCAACTGGAGCGAATTCGTGTCGCCGCGCGACTCGAACATCGGCAGCAACGGCGTCAGCAGCGGCCACGGCGGCCATGGCGACCACACCGCGTCGACCGCCGCCGGCAATGCCAACGTCCCGGTGACGATGGGCGGCGCCTTCATGGGCCTGGCCAGCGGCATGGCGCCACGCGCGCGCGTGGCCGCCTACAAGATCTGCTGGACCTATGACAATACGGCCGAACCGGACGGCACCAACGCCACCAACAGCTGCTACAACAGCGATTCGATCTCGGCGATCGATGCGGCGGTGCGCGACGGCGTCAACGTCATCAACTATTCGATCAGCGGCTCCCAGACCTCGTCCGCGGACCCGGTCGAGCAGGCGTTCTACCGCGCCTCGCTGGCCAACGTGTTCGTGGCGGCGTCGGCCGGCAACTCCGGCCCGGCGAATGCGGTCGCCCACATCAGCCCGTGGCTGGCCACGATCGCGGCCTCGACCCACGACCGCTTCTACGTCGCCGATGCCACGCTGGGCAATGGCACCAAGTACACCGGCGCCTCGACCAACTCGACCCCGGTGCCGAGCACCCCGCTGATCCGCGCGGAAGACGCCGGCGTCGGCGGCGGCAACGCCAACCTGTGCTTCAGCGGCGCGCCGGCCACCGGCCAGGTCCTGCTCGATCCGGCCAAGGTCGCCGGCAAGATCGTCATCTGCACCCGCGGCAACAACGCCCGGGTCGACAAGAGCCTGGCCGTGCGGAATGCCGGCGGCGTCGGCATGATCCTGGCCGACAACGGCTCCGGCCTGGTGTCGGAAGTCCACTCGGTGCCGACCGTGCACATCAACCAGGCCGACGGCAATGCCGCGAAAGCCTATGCGGTGGCCCAGGGCGCCGCGGCGCGCGCCGCGATCGGGACCTTCTACAACCAGCCGAAGCCGGCCCCGATCATGGCCAGCTTCTCGTCGCGCGGCCCGAACATGGGCGACGCCAACGTGCTCAAGCCCGACATGACCGCGCCGGGCGTGGACGTCATCGCCAGCGTCACGCCGGCGCTGACCCAGGCCCAGCACAACGCCGTCGTCAGCGGCGCGCTGGTGCCGCCGCCGGCCTACGAGTCCTACCAGGGCACTTCGATGTCGAGCCCGCACGTGGCCGGCGTCGCCCTGCTGCTGCGCCAGGCGCACCCGAGCTGGTCGCCGGCCGCCGTCAAGTCGGCGCTGATGACGACCGCCTATTCGACCCTCGACGACGGCGTCGCCGGTGCGTCCAACGGCCTGCTGCCATGGTCGCAGGGCGCCGGCCACATCGACCCGAACAAGGCCACCGATCCGGGCCTGGTGTACGACGCCGGCAAGGCCGACTACATCCAGTACAACTGCAAGGTCAACAAGGCAACGGTCACCCCGGCGTCCGACTGCACCACCTACGGCACGCTCGACGAAACCTATAACCTGAACCTGCCGTCGATCACGGTCGCCGCCGTCCAGGGCCCGACCACGATCCGCCGCAGCGTCACCAACGTCGGCAGCAGCGGCGCGACCTACCAGGGCACGGTCTCGGTGCCCGGCTTCACCGCCGAGGTCAGCCCGGCGACCCTGACGCTGGCACCGGGCGCCACCGGCAGCTTCACGGTGCGCCTGACGGCCCTGGCCAACACCAGCGTCAACGTCTGGCGCTTCGGCAGCCTGAGCTGGACCGACGGCGCCCACACCGTCAAGATCCCGGTGCAGGCGCGCGTCGGCCAGGCCGTCACGGCCCCGGCCGAGATCACCAGCGACAAGGTCAGCGGCAGCAAGCTGTTCACCGTGAAAACCGGCTACACCGGCACCCTGGCCTACGCCAAGGGCGGCGTGAAGGAAGCCACCGTCGGCCAGCAGGTCACCCTGACGGCTGCCGCACTCTCCTCGGCACAGCTGCAAAGCGCCTGCGCCGCCGGCAACAGCACCGCGTCGGTGCGCGTCTACCCGGTCACGGTACCGGCCAACACCCTGGTCGCCCGCTTCGCGCTGTTCCAGCAGGACAGCAACCCTGGCGACGACCACGACATGGGCGTGCTGGCGCCGAACGGGACCTGGGTCTACTCGGGTAACGACGGCAGCGTCGAAGCCGTGCAGTTGCTGAGCCCGGCCGCCGGCAACTACAAGGTCTGCGTGGTCGGCTACGGCAGCAACGTGCCGAACATGGTGCACCGCCTGAATTCGTGGGTGGTGAGCCGTGCCGACGTCAACCCGCGCTTCGTCGTCGCCGTGCCGGGCAAGGTGGTTGCCGGCACCAACACCACGATCGGCATGAGCTGGTCCGGCCTGACCGAAGGCAAGCGCTACGTCGGCGCCGCCCAGTTCATGGACGCGTCCGGTGTGGTCAGCGCCACCACCGTGCTGCGCGTCGATACCGGTGTCGCCGCCATCCCGGCGGTGACTGCCGAGAAGGCGGGTATCAAGGAGGCTTCCGTCCAGTAAGCCGTGGGGCGGCGCTAGCCGCCTGCAGCCCAAAAAAAACAGCCCACTCGTGGGCTGTTTTTTTACCGCTGTTGTTTTACCGCTGTTGACTATTGTTGTTCAGTGCGGCCTTCGCGGCCGGCGCTGCGCGTCAGACTCCCTCCTGCCCGGCCGGCGCAGGCTGGTTCAAGCGGCAGGTCCCGGCGCGGCACACGGCCCCGGGATCGGGCAGGAAGCGGCAGTCCGACAGTGCGCCGGAAGCGGCAATCTCCGCCAGGCGCTCCTGCCGGAACTGTTGGGCGAGCAGCGCCAGCGCGGCGCCATCGGTACACGCGCTCGACCAGGCCAGGTAGGCCTGCGGTCCGCCGCCCGGGCGCGCGCCGAGCGCCAGCGTGTGGCACTGGCAGGCGTCGCTGCAGGCGGCGTCGCCGATCAGGGCGCGGATGCGCGACAGCGTGTCGCCGCTGCCAGCGTCGGGTTCACGCTCAGACGTCATCGAAACCGCCCGGCTTGTCGAGCGTGGGAGTCGTCGGGCAAAGGCGTGGCGACGCCATTGATGGTGATGCTCACGGGCAGGGGCATGACGTAGGTCCTTTCGCTAGGGAACAGCAGGAAACTTCGTGCCTTGACCGGACAGACACCCGGATTGCCCTGGAGTCGTGTGCAGTCTTGACCCAGATCGGTGGACATCCTGTTCTCAGAACCTGCAACGCAAGCTCAGGCCGACAGCCGGTCAAGGCTGGCCGCCGCCTCATGGTAGCGCTTGTTGCCCCGCGCGACAATCAGAACGCCACCAGCGTCTTCAGGCCGAGCACCACCGCATCGGCGTTCTGCGCGCTGCCACCCGGATGCTTGATGAACTGCAGGTTCGGACGCACGCTCAGCGACGGCAGCGGCGACCAGCTGTAGAACACCTCGGCCGCCACTTCGTAGCCGTCGCTGACCACCACCGT
This sequence comes from Burkholderiaceae bacterium, assembly GCA_022701635.1. Taxonomy (GTDB): domain Bacteria; phylum Pseudomonadota; class Gammaproteobacteria; order Burkholderiales; family Burkholderiaceae_D; genus Telluria; species Telluria phyllosphaerae. Next base: position 12,950 of record JAKOOD010000432.1, read on the forward strand.
CGCGTTCGGATAAATGCGGTTGTGGTTGCGCTGGTAGCCGGCGTAGCGGCCATTGCCGTGGGTGGCGCCGACGGCCAGGCCGACCATGTCGCGCGTGCGGGTGCCCACGCCCTTGACTTCCATGCCCAGCGCCACCTGGCTGTCGGTGGCGGCCGTGAACTTGTCCGCCTGCGACGCATTCAGGAACACGCTGACGCCCCTGCCGCCGGCCGTGCCCGTCACCTGCTGCTGGAAGTTGATGTAGCCGCCGTAGGCGCCGCTGCGCTGCAGGGCGCCGACGTCGGTCGTGCCCAGCGGCCGGCGGTCCTGGTCCAGCATCAGGTCGGCGCTGTCGGACGTGTTGTACCAGACCCCGACCTTGTAGCTGCCCGGCAAGCCCTTGACGCTGGGCAGCCAGCCGAATTCGACCGGGACCAGGGCGCCGGTGGTGCCGCGCGGATTGTTCGGGTACAAGCCCTGGTGCACGGCATGATTGTCGTCAAAATAGGCCGGATTGACCTGGTACACGCCGCCCGCCAGGTAGGTGTGCGCCGAGGTGTTCAGCCTGGCCACGCCGGCCCAGACGCTGACTGGCCAGTTGCCCCAGTAGCTGCCGACGATATTGCCCGGCTGCGAACCGCAGAAGGTCAGGTTCTGGAAGTCGCACGAGAAGCCGGCGAAGTCGCTGCCGATCGGCATGCGGCCGAATTTCAGCCGCAGCCGGTCGTCCAGCAGCGATTGCTGCAGGTAGAAATTGGTCAGGCGCCAGGTCTGGCCGCGGCCGTAGACTTCCTGCACCTGCTGGAAGGTACCGAGGCCGGCGTCGCTGCTCAGGTTGTGGCCGTTACGGTCGGTGATGTCGACGCGGAACCTGGCGCCCTGCCAGCCCCACAGCTTGCCCAGGTCCAGCGTGGAACCGAACAGCCATTGGTCGCTGTTGCGGATCTTCTTGTCGTCGCCGCCGGACGTGTTGCCTGCGATTTCGGACACGTAGCCGAAGCGGAAGGTGACGCCTTTCTCGGCCAGGCGGGACCGCTGGCCGTTCCAGTCGCCGAGCAGGTAGGGACTGCCGTCGAGGTCGGCCGCGGCGGCGGTGTGCGGCGCCAGCATGGCGGCCAGCGTCGTGACGAGCGTTGGGACGAGAGCGAGGGCGACGGCCGAAGCCATCGAGGTAAGGCGCGAATGAATGTTCATGGTGCTTTCGATGCAGTAATGCGGCGGCCCTGCCGGTAGTGCGCAGGGCCGCCTTGATAACGATGGGGGTTGTTACTCGATGGGCGCTTATTTGTCCGGCAGGGCGAAGGCCACGATCTCGTCGCCCATGCTGGTGCCGAGCGAGCCGTGGCCGCCGGCCATCACCACCACGTATTGCTTGCCGGTCTTGTCCGACACGTAGCTCATCGGGGTGGCCTGGCCACCGGCCGGCAGGCGCGCTTTCCACACCACCTTGCCGTTGCTGACGTCATAGCCGCGGATGTAGTAGTCGAGCGCGCTGCTGAGGAAGGTCACGCCGCCGCCGGTGGTCATCATGCCGCCCAGGCTGGGCACCCCCAGCGGCAGCGCGATCGGGACCGGTGCGCTGTCGCGGGTGGTGCCGTTCTTGTGCATCCAGACTTTTTTCATGGTCTTCAGGTCGACCGCGGCCACATAGCCCCACGGCGGTGCCTGGCAAGGGAAGCCCAGCGGCGACAGGAAAGGTTTGATCTCGACCGCGAACGGGACCCCGGTCTGCGGCTGCAGGCCCATTTCGCCGCCGGTGCCGCCTTTGGCGTTGGCGAGTGCGCGCGGCACCAGGCGTTCCTGGAAGCCCATGTAGTCCGGATTGACGATCAGGATCTGGCGCACCGGATCGACGGTGGCGCCGCCCCATTCGAAGATGCCGAGCGGGCCCGGGGAAATGATCGCGCCCTTGCCCGGCTCGCCGACGGTCTGCGGCGTGAACGGACCTTCGTAGCGGTGGTTCTTGAAGATGATGCGGCAAGCCATCTGGTCGAACGGCGTGGTGCCCCACATGTCGGTTTCGCTGATGTTACGCTCGGGCAGGAAGCTCAGGGCCGAGAACGGCTGGGTCGGCGACACGTGGTCCCCGGCGGCGACGTGGTCGGTCGGTACCGGCTTTTCCGGGGCCGGCACCACCAGCGAACCGTCGCGGCGGTCGATCACGAAGATATTGCCGGTCTTGGTGGTCGCCACCAGCGACGGCACCTTGCCCTTCGGGGTATCGATGTCGACCAGGGTCGGCTGGCCGCCGATGTCCATGTCCCAGATATCGTGGTGCACGGTCTGGTAGACCCATTTCAGCTTGCCGGTGGCCAGGTCGAGCGCCACGATGGCGCTGTTGAAGCGCTCGCCGTTCTTGTTGCGGCGGCCGCCCCAGGTATCCGGCGTCTCGTTGCCCATCGGGATGTAGACCATGCCCAGCTTGTCGTCGATGCTCGACACGCCCCAGGAATTGGGCGAGTTGCGGACGTAGGTTTCGCCTTCGGTCAGCGGATTGGTCTCGTCCGGACGGGCCGGGTCCCAGTTCCACACCAGCTTGCCGCTCACCGGGTCGTAGCCGCGGATCACGCCCGAAGGTTCGTCGGTCGACTCGTTGTCGGTCACGCTGGCGGCCATCACGATCATGTTGTGGGCGACCGCCGGCGGCGAGGTCGGCATCAGCATGCCGCGCCGTTTCACCGGATGGCCCTTGTACAGGTCGACGGCGCCGTTGTCGCCGAAGGATTTGCAGGTGGCGCCGGTATCGGCGTTGACCGCGATCAGGGTGCCGTCCATGGTCGGCGCCAGGATGCGGCGCGGGCATTCCATGGTGGCGGCGTCGAGGCGCGGCGTGCCGGCCGGTGATGGCGCGTTCGCGTCCCAGTAGGAAACGCCGCGGCAGATCATGTGCTGGTAGCCGGCGGCGTCGCGGTTGATCTTGGGATCGTGGCGCCAGATTTCCTTGCCGGTGTCGGGGTTCAGCGCGATCACGATATTGTGCGGCGTGCACATGTACAGCATGCCGTTCACCTTGATCGGCGTGACTTCGTTGGCGATTTCGCCCGGATCGGTCGGGCCCTTGAAGTCGCCGGTATGGTAGCGCCACGCCTGCGTCAGGCGGCCGGCATTGGCCGGGGTGATCTGGGCGGCGGGCGTGTAGCGGTCGCCGTGGCCCGAGTGGCCGTAGGCGGACCAGTCGCCGGCCGCGACGCCGGCGGTATCGGCCGCGCCGGTGGCGGCCATGTTCTGCTGCGGCATCTCGCCATGCAGGTCATGGTAATCCTGGCCGAGCGCGATCACGCCGACCACCAGCGTGGCCGCGACCGATGCGAACAGGGCCTTGCGGCCGGCGTCGGCCCCTGCCGCTTCCTTGCCGAGGCGGCGGTCGACGAAGGGCAGCAACAGCCAGACGGCGGCGCCGAACCAGATGTCCAGGCGCGGCAGCAGCTGCCACCAGTCGAATTTGACTTCGACGACGGACCAGACGATGGTGACGCCCAGGACCAGGGACAGCAGGCCGAGCGCCGCGCGGCGTCCCCGGAACACCAGCACGCCCGTCGCGGCCAGGCCGATGCCGGCCAGCAGGTAGTACAGCGAGCCGCCCAGGCTCGCGAGATAGGCGCCGCCGCACAGCAGCACGACGCCGAGAACAATGAAAACCGATCCGGTAACGGCCAACAACGGCCCGGATCTTGATGAAGTCAACACGGAATTTCCTATGCAAGATGATTACGGTTGCTATCATAGGCCGCTGAACGTAATATGTAAACCGCACGGTTTCGTAAATATATTGAAACATGTGCCTCGTTGGACTTTGCGTAGGAGACACCATGAACAAGACAGAACGGCCCAAAGTAGGCCGTCCCATCAGTAATACACCTGAACAATTGCTGGACCGCTTGGTCCAGGCGGCGGTCGATATCCTGAACGAACAGGCCGCCGACGCCGACCTCAGCGTGGCCCAGGTGGCGCAGCGCGCCAAGGTGTCCAAGAAAACCGTGTACACCGTCGTGCCCAGCAAGGAGCAGCTGATCGGCCACGTGATCCGCCACGGTGCCCAGGTCGCCACCACCATGCTCGAGGTTCCGGTGGCCGACACGGCCGGTGCGCGCGATGTGCTCGCCTCCTTCCTGAACGAATGGGTGAGCTTCGCCTGCGGCCCCCAGGCGGTGGGTGCGTATGTGATTGCCATCCGCGAGCGCAGCCGCTACCCCGCCATCGGCGAAGCCTATTACCGCAGCCGCAACGAACACGGCCTGCAGCAGCTCGCCGCCTGGCTGAAGCGGATGCAGGACAAGGACTTCTGCCCGGCCGGCGATGCCGTCATGACGGCCGACCTGGTGCTGACCATGGCCTCGGCCGAGCGCCAACGCGTGCTCGCGCTCGGCATGGACGCGCCGTTTACGCCCGAGGAGCAGGCGCGGCGCATCGAGGCGATCCTGCGCTTCGTCTTTTGCGAACGCACGAAGTGAACCGGGACGGTAGCGGGCAGGTTTTCGGACAAGACGGCATAATCGCCGGGTCGCGCCACCCGGCGCCTGTCTCGAAAGCACATGATGATCAAGCTCAGCGTAATGTATCCCTACCGTCCCGATGCCCACTTCGACCACGCGTATTACCGCGACGTGCACATGCCCCTGCTGAAGGAACGCATGGGCGGCTACTGCCATTCCTACAGCATCGATAAAGGCGTGAGCGGGGTCGCCCCCGGCAGCACGCCGGCGTATATCGCCATGTGCCACGTGGTCTGCGATTCGATCGACGCGCTCATGACCGGCATCGGGCCGCATGCCGCGGAACTCGCCGCCGACATCGCCAATTTCACCAACGTCACGCCGGTGCAGCAGATCAGTGAAGTGGTGGTCTAAGAGCGCCTGACAAGACCTCCAGGGCAAGGGAGGCGGCCCACCGACGCATGGGCGTGGGCGGCGCCCAGCGACAGCGCGGCAAGGATGCCGCGCCTGGTCAATGCGCCTCGTGCGCGAGCGTGCCTGCCATGCGTGGCCCTGGTCGGAAGCTGGTGCCAGCGGGTCTTCACATGACGGGCGTACGCACAATCCAGCGCGCCGCATGCGGACCAGGCCCGGCACAAGACGGCTGGGCAAGCCCTACAATAGTGCGCCGGCGTTCGGCGATATGCGGCAACATGCCTGATTAAATACGCCCGCATTCCATGTTGAACGATCCGATCTTCGCCGCCGCCTTCAATCTTTCTCCCATCGGCCAGTACCTGCTGGCGCCGACGGACAAGCTCGACATCCTCGCGGTCAACGACGCCTTCCTGCGCTCGGTGTCGCGCCGCCGCGAAGATGTGCTCGGTCGCCCCCTGTTCGAGGTCTTTCCCAACAATCCCGACAACCCCGACGACGTTGGCGTGCAGTCGCTGGCAGCGTCGATCGCCACCGCCATCGCGACCCGCAGCAGCCAGAGCATGGCCGCGCAGCACTATCCGATCGAGATGCACAAGGATGGGCGCAGCTGGTTCCAGGACATGTACTGGAGCGCCACCAACACGCCGGTGTACGACGCCGACGGCACCCTGCTGTGCATTTCGCACACCACGATCGACATCACCGCCCAGGTGCTGGCGGAACAGGCGCTCGAGGCGAGCCGCGAGGAAGCGCTGGTGAGCGCACGCAAGGCCGAGGCGGCGCGCGCCTACCTGGCGGGCGTGCTGAGCGCGGCGCCGGTGGGCGTGCTGGTGGTTGCCCGCGACCACACCGTCCTGCACAGGAATCCCGCGCACGAAGCCTTGTTCGGCGGCGGCTACTTCAGCGCCGACGGCCGCATCGATTTCCCCGCCATGCACGGCTGGTTCATCGACGACACGCGGGAAGGCCCGCGCATCGGACCCGGGCAGTGGCCGCTGGCCCGCGCGCTGGCCGGCGACACTGTCGACCGCTGCCTGTTGAAGGTACAGGCGCCCGGATCGGGGGCTGACTGCAGAATACTGCTGGTGTCGTCGGCGCCCATCCTCGACGATGCCGGCGACCTGGTCGGCGCGGTCGCGGTGTCGATGGACATCGAAGCGCGTGTCCGCGCCGAGGAAGACCTCAAGGAAGCCCACCGCCGCAAGGACGAATTCCTGGCCATGCTGGCCCATGAACTGCGCAATCCACTGGCGCCGATCGGCGCCGCCGCCGCCCTGCTGCGCAGCAACGGCGAGGACGCGCAGCTGCGCAGCATCGGCACCGTCATCACGCGCCAGGTGGTGCACATGAGCGGCCTGATCGACGAACTGCTCGACGTCGCCCGCGTCACGCGCGGCCTGATCACGCTCGACCGGGTCGCGCTCGACGCCAACCAGGTCGTGGCCGAAGCACTGGAACAGGCGCGCCCCGGCATCGAGGCGCGTGGCCACACCCTACGGGTCAGCCAGCCGGGGCAGCCGGCGTATGTGTCGGGCGACCACAAGCGCCTGGTGCAGGTGCTGGCCAACCTGCTGCACAATGCCGCCAAGTTCACGCCCGAGGGCGGCACCATCGAGGTCGGCTTGGCGGCCGACGCCGAGACGGTCACGCTCACCATCGCCGACGACGGCCTCGGCATGACGCCCGAACTGCTGGCGCGGGCCTTCGAACTGTTCGCCCAGGGCGACCATACCCTCGACCGTGCGCAGGGCGGCCTCGGTATCGGCCTGGCGCTGGTCCAGAGCCTGGTGACGCTGCACGGCGGCAGCGTGCGCGCCGACAGCGACGGGCCGGGCCTCGGATCGCGCTTCACGATCCGCCTGCCGCGCATCGAGGCGGCGGCTGTGGCGCCGGCCCCCGAGGCGCCGCCGCGGCTGGACCAGGCCGTCGGCACGCTGTCGATCCTGCTGGTGGACGACAACGAGGATGGCGTGATGATGCTGGACATGCTGCTGTCCGCGCTCGGGTACCGGGTCGCCAGCACCTCGAGCGCGCGCGATGGCCTGCGCCGCGCCGAGGCCGAGGCGCCCGACGTCTGCATCCTGGATATCGGCCTGCCCGACATCGACGGCTTCGCGCTGGCGCGTGCCCTGCGCGCCGGCGAGCGCACCCGGCACGCCACCCTGATCGCCCTCTCGGGCTACGGCCAGGACGCCGACCGGGCCAAGGCCTTCGCCGCGGGTTTCGACCAGTACTACGTGAAACCGGTGGACGCCGAGGCCCTGGCCGCCGCGCTGGCCAGGCTGGCCGCCAAGGCCGGCTAGAGCAGGAAACCGCCGTCCGCGGACGGCGGCGCCAGCGGTCCGTCCGCCGATTCGTCCTTCAGCGCCACCCCGGTCAGGCCGCGCCGGCATGCCTGCGCCAGCAGGTAGTGCAGCTTTGCGGCGGCCGCCTCGTGTACGAGCCCGGCCGCGCGCACGTTCGAGATGCAGTTGCGGCTCTCGTCGGTCAGGCCCACGCGCGGCGCCCAGGTCAGGTACAGGCCCATGCTGTCGGGCGAACTGAGGCCGGGACGCTCGCCGATCAGCACCAGCACCGCGCGTGCACCGAGCACCGCGCCGACCTCGTCGCCGACCGCCACCCGCCCCTGCTCCACGATGACCACCGGCGCCAGCGTCCAGCCTTCCTGGGCAATACGCGGCAGCAGCGCGCGCAGGAAGGGCAGCGCATTGCGTTCGATCGCCAGCGCCGACAGGCCGTCGGCCACCACGATGGCCAGGTCGCAGCCGGGCGCCGCGCCATGCTGCGCCTGCAGGGCCGCGTGCGCCGCCGGATCCAGCCGGCGGCCGAGGTCGGGACGCTGCAGGTAGACCTGGCGGCTGCCTGCGGCGCTGTGCAGGGCGATATCGGTTAGTTGCAATTCGGCCAGCCCGCGGCGCAGGTTCGCCACATCCAGCGCCTGGTGCACGGCGTCGCGCGCTTGCGCGTGGGCCAGCTGGAAGTCGAGCTGGGACGCGGTCGGCTGGCTGACGCCGGCGCGCCCGAGGGCGATGCGGGCCGCCGTGAAGTGGCGCAGCCCCTGCCAGGGGTTATCGATGACGGTCGGCTCCTTCATGCATTCTCCTCGGCTCGGGAAAGGCGCAGGCGCTGCAGCGCCGGCTGGAAGGCCGGCGGCACGCCCTGCCCCGGCCGGTCGTAGCGTTCGGCGATCTGCATCGTGCGCAGCCAGTCCTCGAATTCCGGCGCCGGCCGCAGGCCGAGCACGCGGCGCGCGTACAGGGCGTCGTGGAAGGACGTGGTCTGGTAGTTCAGCATGATGTCGTCGGCGCCCGGCACGCCCATCACATAGGTGCAGCCGGCCACGCCCAGCATGGTCAAGAGCACGTCCATGTCGTCCTGGTCGGCCTCGGCGTGGTTGGTGTAGCAGACGTCGACGCCCATCGGCAGGCCGAGCAGCTTGCCGCAGAAATGGTCTTCCAGGCCGGCGCGCGCGATCTGCTTGCCGTCGTACAGGTATTCCGGCCCGATGAAGCCGACCACGCTGTTCACCAGCAGCGGCTTGTATGCGCGTGCCACCGCATAGGCGCGCGCCTCGCAGGTCTGCTGGTCGACGCCGTGGTGGGCGCCGGCCGACAGCGCGCTGCCCTGGCCGGTCTCGAAGTACATCACGTTGTCGCCCACGGTGCCGCGCCCGAGCGCCAGCGCCGCCGCATGGGCCTCGGCCAGCAGCTTCAGGTCGATGCCGAAACTGCGGTTGGCCGCCTCGGTGCCGGCGATCGACTGGAACACCAGGTCGACCGGCGCCCCGCGCTCGATCGCGGCCAGCGTGTTGGTGACGTGGGTCAGCACGCAGCTCTGGGTCGGGATGCGGTAGCGGGCGATGACCTCGTCCAGCATGCCCAGGATGCGCACCACCTGCGGCACGTTGTCGGTGGCGGGATTGATGCCGATGACGGCGTCGCCGCTGCCGTACAGCAGGCCGTCGAGCAGGCTGGCGGCGATGCCGGACGCGTCGTCCAGCGGGTGGTTCGGCTGCAGCCGGGTCGACAGCGTGCCGGCCAGGCCGATCGTGTTGCGAAAGCGCGTGACGACGCGGCATTTGCGCGCCACCAGCACCAGGTCCTGGATGCGCATGATCTTGGACACGGCCGCCGCCATCTCCGGCGTGATGCCGGGTGCCAGCGCGGCCAGCGCGGCCTCGTCGGCGGCGTCGCCCAGCAGCCAGTTGCGGAAGTCGCCGACGGTCAGATGGGCCACCGGCTGGAAGGCCGCGGCATCGTGGCCGTCGACGATCAGGCGCGTGACCTCGTCGTCCTCGTAGGGCACCACGGCCTCGTTCAGGAAGGTGCGCAAGGGCAGCGCCGCCAGCGCCATCTGCGCCGCCACGCGCTCTTCGCTGCTGCCGGCCGCCAGGCCGGCCAGGTGGTCGCCCGAGCGCGCCGGACTGGCCTTGGCCAGCAGCGTGCGCAGGTCGGCGAAGGCATAGGTGCGGCTGCCTATCGTATGGGTGGTTCGGCTCATGGCATCCCCTTTTCGTCATTGTAAGCCGCCGCGGCCGGCAGCGCCCGCTTGCCGCGCCCGAGCAGGAACACCAGGTAGCCGAGCGCCAGCAGCGCCGCGTACACGCAAAAGATCAGGAAGTTGTAATAGACCATGGTGACCAGGCAGACCACGGCTGCGAACAGCGCGAACCCCGGCAGCCACGGATACAGCGGCGTGCGGAACGGGCGCGCCATGCCCGGTGCCGTGCGGCGCAGCTTGAACAGGCTCAGCATGCTGACGATGTACATCGTGATGGCGCCGAACACGGACAGGGTGACGATGTTCGCGGTCAGGGTCTGGCCGCCGAACCGGACCAGGCCGTCGCTGAAGATGGCGGCGATGCCGACCGCGCCGCCGGCCAGGATGGCGCGGTGCGGGGTGTGGAAGCGCGGATGGATGCGCGCCAGGAAGCGCGGCAGGAAGCCTTCGCGCGCCAGGGCGAAGATCTGGCGCGAATAGCCGAGGATGATGCCGTGGAAGGACGCCACCAGGCCGAACAGGCCGAGCCACACCAGCATGTGCAGCCAGTTGCTGTCGGCGCCGACGATGCCCTTCATGGCCTGCGGCAGCGGGTCGTTGATGTTGGCCAGCCGGGTCCAGTCGCCGGCCCCGCCCGCGAACACCATCACGCCGATCGCCAGCACCACCAGGGTCAGGATGCCGCCGACGTAGGCGATCGGGATCGAGCGGCGTGGATTCTTCGCCTCCTCCGCCGCCATCGCCACGCCCTCGATCGCGAGGAAGAACCAGATCGCGAACGGGACCGCCGCCAGCATGCCCGGGATCGCCGCCGCCCCGAATTCATCCTGGCCGGCCCAGCCGCCGCGCACGAAGTTGGCCATCGAGAAGCCCGGCGCCACCACGCCCATGAACACCAGCAGCTCGCCGATCGCCAGCACCGTCATCAACAGCTCGAA
>JAKOOD010000472.1 GCA_022701635.1 Burkholderiaceae bacterium
CCAGAGATCCCACGCCACTTCGCTGGCGCGCCGGTTGATGGCGCCGGCATCCAGGCGCAGGCTGTTCGGCTTGCCCGGCACCAGCGCGTAGCGCTTGACCAGCTGCAGGCCGCTCACCGGGCTGGCCGGGCTGGTGACGGCGACGGCGTCGCGGCCGGCCCCGTCGAGCGTGTAGCGCGCCAAACTCAGGTAGGGATCGGGCGGCCAGACCGCCTTGGCGGCCTTGCGTGCCGGGTTGACGTCCTGGTGGACCCACCACTGCTGTTGCGGGCCGGCCCAGACTTCGTGGCCATAGTAGGCGACGTTGCCGGTGTTCGCATCGACCGCCGCGGCGGGATCGCCGGCCGCTTCGTCGACGCGCAGGAAATTCGGCTGGCCGGCCAGCGCGAACGACAGCAGCCGTCCGCCGATGGCCTCGGTGACATCGGCGCGCACGGTGCCGTTGTCGAGGGTGTGGACGGGCAGGCCGGCCATGGCCGGCGTGGACAGCAGGGTCGCGGGTAGACTCGCCAGTAGAATCGCCAGCAGCGGCGTGGCACGGTCGGGTGTCGGCATCATCTCTCCAGGGCGCCGCTGCGGCGCGTGTTAGCATCGCCCGATGGACAGACGAAGCGATTACAAGACCGCGCTATTGATCGACGCGGTGATTCATGGCGACCCGGCGCAGGCGTTCGGCGGCCGGGCACGCGAACTGGCGGCGCTCGGCGTGCCGGTCGAGGTGGCACTGCGGGTGCTGACGCGGCCGGAAGCGCGGCGCTACAACCCCACGGTGCCCCTCGGCCAGACGGGCTAGGCCTTGGCGCGCGCGATGTATTGATCCACCACCGTCGGCAGCACCGCCATCGGCACGCCGCCGCAGGCCAGCAGCGCATCGTCGAAGCCCGCCAGGTCGAACTTCGCGCCCAGCGCACTCTTTGCCCGCTCGCGGTTGCGCAGGATTTCGTTGTGGCCCATCTTGTAGCCGCAGGCCTGGCCCGGTGACACCGCATAGCGGTCGATCTCGCTGGTGACCGAGGCCAGCGCGCGGCCGGTGTTCGCCGACAGGAAGTCGATCGCCTGGCGCCGTTCCCACTTCAGCGCATGCATGCCGGTATCGACCACCAGGCGGCAGGCGCGGAACTTCTGGGCCTGCAGGTAGCCGAGGCGGCTGAACGGATCGTCCGCGTACAGGCCGAATTCGTCGACCAGCTGTTCGGCGTACAGTGCCCAGCCTTCGACGAAGGCATTGAAGCCGATCAGCGAGGCGATCAGCGGCGTCTCGGCATGGTGCTCGGCCAGGTAGGCGCCCTGCAGCGCGTGGCCGGGCACGCCCTCGTGCGCGGTGAGCGAGCTCAGCTCGTGGCGCGGCCACATCGCGGTCGACTTCAGGTTGATGTAATAGATGGCCGGACGCTTGCCGTCGAGCGAAGCGAAATTCATGTAGCCGAGCGGGGCGCCGTCCTGGATGTCGGCCGGCACACGCTTGATCGCCAGCGGCGCCTTCAGGCCGAGGTGCGAGAGGCGCGGCAGCAGCTTGCGGATCGCCGCCACGCGCTCGTTGCAGTAGGCGATCAGCTGGCTGCGGCCGCGCTCGTCGTCGGCGAACAGGCGCTGCGGGTCCTTCGACAGCGCCCCCATGCGCGCGCCCACCGAACCTTGCGTCAGGCCCTGGCTGCGCAGGATGGCGTCCATGCGCCCCTCCAGCTCGCGGTTCTGCTCCTGGCCGATGTCGTGCACCTGCTGCGGCGTAAAGCTGGTGCTGGTGCCGAGCTTCAGCGCCCAGCGGTAGTAGGCTTCGCCGTCCGGCAGGCGGTGCACGCCGGCGACGTCGTCCGCCTTGCGGCCGGCCTGTTCCAGCGCCGCGATCTGGCGCTCCAGCGCCGGGTAGATCGTGTCCGTGACCAGGCTTTGCGCGCGGCCGCCCCAGTCGCCGGCCAGGCCGAGCGCGCGCGTGCGCGTGGCGAGCGAGGTCACCAGCGTCTGTGCCTGCGCCGGCAGCGCGCGATAGGCCTTGAGCTGGTCCAGCGCCGTGCGGATGATGAACGCCGGCGGGCGCACGTTCATCGCATCCTGCTCGCCGATGCGCCGGGTCTCCTGGTCGAGCAGGCGCCCCATTGCCTGCACCCGCGCCAGGTAGGCGTCGGCGTCGGCGCGCGTGGCGATGGCGTGCTGCGCGTTCAGGAATTCCGGGATGCGGGTGACGGCGCCGTCCTGCTGGGTCACGGGGAAGGGCGCGGTGCCGCCCTGCAGGCCGGCGCCCGCGCCGCCAAAGGGGAAGGCGGTGCCTTCGAGACCGGCGCCGACCGCGTAGCGCACCGTGTCGTAGCGGATCTGGTCCTGCGGCGCCAGCCGGGCGCGGTCGATGCCGTCCAGGCGCGCCGCCATCGATTTCACTTGCGCCGTCCAGCGCGCATCTTCCTCGGCCGAGATCTGTTCCAGCTGCGACTTCAGCGCGGCGTGCTTGCCGCTGTCGAGGCCGAGGCTGGATGCCGTGGTCGGCGCCAGCATCAGGATCTCGTCGGCGAACGCATCCAGCAGCGCCTTGAAGCGCGGGTCGGCGGCGGCGTCCGGCGCCGGCTTGCGCGGCGCCGGACGGGCGGCCAGCGCCGCGCTCGGCATGGCTGCGGGGAGTGCGGCCGCGGCGGCGCCGCTCACGGCGAATTTCAGGAGGTCACGGCGGGTTGGGGTGCTGGCGGGCATGTGGTCCTTGGCGATTGGAATGTTTGTCTAGCAAGAAACACCATAGCCGCTATGCTTGAGAACTGTCAACATGCCACGCCGGTGCGTGGCGCTGGATTTCGAGCGCGGCTTGGATTACAGTGGTCTCGACGGACCCGGCCATGCACCGGCGCCCGCGCCAAGGCTTTCTAAAAAGCAAGGAGGACGACACATGGACTTCATGTTGCACGCCAGTCTTCTCGCGCTCGGCTGCGCGACCTTTTTCGGCATCATCTTCTGCAGCCAGTGTCCAGACTGCGGCTGGCACGAATGGGTGAGCGAGCGGCTAGGCCGCGAGCGCAGCGAGTAGCGTTTATGCGCGGCGGCGGCCCGGCAGCAGGCTGGCCAACCAGTCCTCGGACACGAGCGCGCTGCGGTCCTGATCGGAACGGCGCGCTTCCAGGCTGCGCGGGGTGGGGCCGTCATCGGCCGCGCGTAGCGGCAGGGCCTCGCTGAGGTCGATCAGGTCGTTGGTGATCGCGTACTGGATCAGTTCGCTGAGCGAGGCCAGGCCGAGGCGCTCCATCATCCGGCTCTTGTGGGTCGAGACCGTCTTCACGCTCAGCTGCAGTACCTGGGCGATGTGCGACACCGTGTGGCCATGCGCCAGGAAGCCGAACACCTCGGCTTCGCGCGGCGACAGGCGGGCGTAGCTGTTGGTACGCAGGCCGGCGCACAGTTCTTCGGCCAGGCTCTCGCTGAGTTCGTTGCTGACGTAGAGGCCGCCCTCGGCCACCTTCTGGATCGCGCGGATCAGGTCGGCGGTATCGTTATTCTTCGACAGGTAACCCTTGGCGCCCGCGCGCAGCAGGGCGACCGGGTCATCGTTGCTGGCATCCGATGCCAGGGTCAGCAGCGGCAGGTAGGGCAGGAGCTTGCGCAAGTCGCGGATCAGCGCGGTGCCGCCCTGCAGTTCGAGGCGCGGGTTGAGTACCAGTACGTCCGGCGCCACGCTGTCGAGCGCCGTCATCAGCTCGGCGCGCGAGCGCGCCACCGCCACGACCTTGATATTGGCCCGTTCGTCCAGCGCGCGTTGCAGCCCCTCGCACATCAGTTGGCGCGGGTCTGCGAGCACGACTTTGACTAATCCAGCCTGTTCCATGGGGCACGCTTTTGCCTGTAATACTTGGCATTATGCCAGCATATGCATCATTGTTGCAGGCCAGCATGCGGTAAAGGTGGCCGCGCCCGCTTTTCAGCTGGCCTGGTGGCGGCGCAGGAAGGCAGCGAGCGGTGCCACCGGACCGTCGAGCAGGGCCGGATTCAGGTCGAACATCGCCCAGTAATAACGCTCGCGGCCGCGGCATTCCTGGGCCGGCGCCGTATGGTTGTACCAGCCATCGTCGAAGGCGTCCGAATACATGCCGTCGCCATCGCCGCCGCTGAAGTTCGGGATCACGCGCCGTTCGCGCAGTGCCTCCAGCAGGGCCGGCGGCGCGCCGCTGTCGTGCGCCATTTCGTAATGCGCGCGCATGCCCTGTTCGGTCTCGATCACCAGCAGATGCGGCCGCCCCTCGGCGTCGAACATCAGGAATCCGGACGGGCTCTTGTATAAATAGTGTTCGACGATCTGGTAGGCGCGCGCGACCTGGTCGACCAGCGCCGCGATCGCCGGGTCGCTGACGAAACGGTATTCGTGCAGCGCGAGCAAGCCCTGCACCACGCGCGACTGCGCCATGAAATAGTCGCGCTGCAGGGCGATCAGGTCGGACTCCAGGCGGTCGAGCGCGTCCGGGTCGCTCTTGCGGATGTAGCGGTCGATCAGGCCACGGTTGAAGGCGGCGATCGCCACCTTCTCGTCGGCGACGCCGGTCAGCAGGATTTTTTTACACGGCAAATCCCGGACCGCCTCGCAGAATTCGATGCCGTTCATCTGCGGCATCGAATAATCGACGACCAGCGTCGACGGCGTCATGAAGCGGCTCGCCCGGCGCGCGATCTGGCACAGCTGGCCGACGTGCAGCGCCACGCTGAACGGTTGCGGCTCGTGGGTGTAGGTGTCGACGCAGGGTGACAGGAAGCTTTCCAGGTCCGAGCCGTCGCGGCTCTGCTCGCGCAGCCAGGCGAGGGCGGCGCTGGCATCGCTGAAGGTGATGCTGGGCAGCGCGTTGCCCAGCTGGAAGCGCAAGCTGTGCAGGAAACTGACGCTGTCATCGACCAGGACGGTCATGGTCGGGTGCTGATAAATAGGCAAAGACATGAAGGATTCGGTAGAAATGCTTGAGCGGTGAATCTCGACGGCGATCGATCAATGCGATCGGTCGGCGGAGATCGTTGGGGGAAATTCCAGCGCGAACACGGTCCAGGCCGATTCGCGCGAGCGGCAGTGGATCCGGCCCTGCCAGGCATGGACGATGTCGCGGCACAGGGACAGGCCGATGCCGGCGCCGGAACTCGGCGGCCAGGAGTAAAATCGTTCAAATATATGGGGCAGCTGCTGTGCGGAAATACCGCAGGCGGAGTCCATGACCAGCAGGCGCGGCCGTGCACGGGTGCCGTCGATCACGATGCGGACCTTGCCGCGGCCGGCACGCTGCAGCGCCTTGAGCGCATTGCGCAGCAGGTTCAGCAGCACGACCACACACAGCTCGTGCTTGCCAGCAAACCAGAAATTGCCACGTATCACCACGCTGACGTTGTCGCGCTGCTCCTGGCCGGTGAACGGATAGCGCTCGACCACATGCGTGACCACGTCGGCCATCGACACGTATTCGGTGGCCGTCAGCTGCTGGTTCAGGGCCGCTGCCGATTGCAGGAACAAGTCGATCATCTGGTTCATGTGGCGCACTTCGAAGCCGATGCGCTCCATGGCACCGGCTACCGCAATGTCCTCAGGATCCAGCTGCACGGTGCCGGCAGCGCCAACAGGGGGCTGCGCGCGCGCCTTGAGCGAGCGTTCGATGCCGCGCACGTTGGCCGCCACGCTGATCAGCGGCGTGCGCAGCTCGTGCGACACCATCGCCAGCGCCTGCGCCATGCCGGCCAGTTTTTCGCCTGCCAGCACGCGCCGTCCTACCCGGGTCACCGACACGATCGCGACCGTGAACAGATAGATCGGCGCTTGCTCCAGCACCACCGGGCTGGCCAGGAAGGCGGCATCGCCGTGCAAGGCGAAGGCGGCGGCGGCCAGCAGCGTGCCGCACAGCCAGCTCGCCAGCGCCCACCAGCCGTCGAACTGGAACAGCACGATCAATGCCACGAGTAGCGATTCGCCCCACACGGCCGAGCCGTGGTTCATCAGGAACATGTAGCTGAAGAAAAACGGCAGCACGTAGGTGACGCCGATGAATTCGTAGACCTGCATCGTGCGCGGCTGCGCTAGCCAGCGCAAGCGCTTCAGGAAGAGTGCCGGCACGCACAAGGCGACCCCGAATAGACGCAGTGCCAGGCTCTCGTACTGTTGCGGAAAAAACACAGTCCATACCACGTAGTACAGCGGCATGCCCAGGCAGCCGATCCAGGCCAGGCATTGCAGGCGCCAGGCGAGGCGATCGCTTTCTTGTCCATTGCCGAGTAACCAGTGCATGACGGATGCCCTCAGCCCACGGAGGCGGGCATCGATCAAGAAAGTGCTGTCGGATAAGACTTTTTTCACAGAGTTGGTTAGAGATCGGCGGTCAAGTCGCAAATCGCGTCATGCCTGGGTCATCGTTGTACTGTCAAAATTGATTTTACGCAATTTCTCGTGGTACTAACTAAGTATCGTTGAAATACATTGATTTTAGTCAAATGTAGCGCTAACACGGCATTATTCGAATCTGCGTAACCACCTATCAACTTTTATTTCACCGCCAACCGGAGGAAGCATGACCCCAGCACTCAATATCGAACGTTTCGCCACCCAACCGGCTGCCCGCCGCATGCCGGAATTCGTGACCCGGCGCATGGATGAGCATTATGTAACCCGTGTGGAAAAGCTGCTCGGCGGCGAACACATGCATGTATGGGCGCCGCCACAAGCTGGCGCGGTGATGTTGGCCGGCAACGATTACCTGTGCATCGCCAACGAACCGGCCCTGATCGACGCCCAGGTACGCACCCTGCAAGGCACCCAGGGCCAGATGCTGATGTCGTCCGTGTTCTTGCAAGAAGGCAGTTTCCAGCATCGCCTCGAAGCCAAGCTGGCCGCCTTCATGCAGGCCGAAGACGGCGTGTTGGCCCAGTCCGGCTGGGCGGCCAACGTTGGCTTGCTGCAGAGTATCGCGGAGCCCGGCATTCCGGTCTACCTGGACATGCAGGCCCACGCCTCGCTGTGGGAAGGCGTGCAATCGGCACAGGCCTTGCCGGTCCCCTTCCTGCACAACAGTCCCGCCCATCTCGAGCGCCAGATCGAAAAACATGGCGGTGGCGTGATCGTGATCGACGCGCTGTACAGCACCAACGGCAGCGTCGCGCCTCTGCTCGAGTTCGTCGAACTGGCCGAGCGCAGCGGCAGCATCCTGATCGTCGACGAATCGCACTCGCTCGGCACCCATGGCCCGGGCGGCGCCGGCCTCGTGGTCCAGGAAGGGCTGACCGAACGCGTGCATTTCAGGACGGCGTCGCTGGCCAAGGCGTTTGCCGGCCGCGCCGGTTTCATTACCTGTTCGAGCCACTTCAAAGGCTACTTCCTGTCCGCATCGCGGCCGGCCATCTTCAGTTCCTGCCTGCTGAACCACGAACTGGCCTGGTTCGACGCCGCGGTCGACTTCATCAGCAAGGCCGACGAGCGCCGCGCGGCATTGCACCGGAACACGCAGGAGGTGAGGGTGCGCTTGAGCGAACTCGGCTATTGCATCGACGACGGCACCGAGCAGATCATCGCGCTGGAAGCCGGGCCGGAGCCGAAGACCCTGGTGCTGCGCAAGGCGCTGGAAGCGCGCGGCATCTACGGCGCCGTGTTTTGCGCACCGGCCACGGCGAAGAACCGCTCGCTGGTGCGTCTGACCTTGAACTCCGGCATGACCCGGGACGAGATCGAGAAGCTGGTGGCGGCCTGCGCCGACATGCGCAGCGAAGTCGACCTGGTCAACTGGTCGTCGTCGAGCCGTCGCAAGCGCATGCACTAAGGCGCCTTGCGGGAAGGCGGGCATGGGGGGAGAGCGCAACAGTGCGCTCCAGTACCTGTTTTTAGTCCCGCAATTTACCGGCTAATGCAACTAACCGACGGGTACGAAACAACACAAAACCGGCAGCCAGGAAGATTGGCACGCCGGCGTCCGATCATGCTGGCCGTCGACAGAAACCCGATTCAGCCAGCAAAAGCATCGTCCAGGTGTCCGCCGCGGCGCCCATGGCTCATTTCGGGCGATACATCTTGAATAGCTGTTCCGCCCCGATCTCGAAGTAATCCGCCGGTCCACCACCGCGCAGGATATGGCCGGCCGCACCGGTATCGTAGACGCCGTCTTTCAACAGCGACCGGTCGATATGGATGCCGACCACTTCGCCCAGCACCAGCCAGGTCGGCACGGTCTCGCCGGCGGCTGTCTGCAACTGGACGATCTGGGTGCAGCGGCACTCGAAGGCCACCGGGGTTTCGCCGACCCGCGGCACGCCGACCAGGCGCGACGCGACCGGCGTCAAGCCGGCCAGCGCGAATTCGTCGACCTCGGGCGGCACCGCGGCGCAGCTTGCGTTCATCGGCTCGGCCAGCGCGCGGGTGGCGAGATTCCATACGAACTCGCCGGTCTGCTGGATGTTGCGCAGCGAATCCTTGGCGCCGATGCTGGCGAAGCCGATGATCGGCGGGGTGTAGTTGAAGGCGTTGAAGAAACTGTAGGGTGCAAGATTCAGGATGCCGTCGGCGCTGCGCGACGAGATCCAGCCGATCGGACGCGGACCGACGATGGCGTTGAAAGGATCGTGCGGCAAGCCGTGGCCGTTGCGCGGTTCATAGAAGTGGATGTTGCTGGTCATGCTGTCTCCTTGATGCCAGACCGCACCATACATCATCCGCGCCGGCCGCGTGAGCGCGGCTGCGATTTTCAGTGTGCCGTGTCCGCCGCCGGCGGCGCCTGCGCCTCGGTATCGTCGGCGCGTTTCTTGCGCAAGCCGCGGTTGGCCGCGACCACGCCCACGCCCAGCAGTGCCAGGCTCAGCATCGCACCGACCGACGGCGCCGACAGCCAGCGCAGCGGCTGGCCCGGCGTCTCCGAGGGTTGTTCCTGCGGCGGATCGGACTGTGCTGCCGCCTGCGAGAGCGGGGGCGGGGGCGGATCGAGCGGCGGCGCACCGGCAAAGAAGGGGATCAGCGCCTGCACCAGCGCGGCCGTGTCCTGCGGCCCGCGACTGGTCAGCAGCTTGCCGTCGCACACCACGTCGTGGTTGCGCCAGGTGGCGCCGGCATTCACCACGTCATCGCGCACCCCCGGCCACGCCGTCACGGTACGGCCGCCGGCGAGCCCGCAGGACACCAGCAGCAGCACCGCCTGCGACATCAGCGCGATCGGTTGGCCTAGCGCATGGACCTGGCGCAGGAAATCGCGCGCCGGGCCGGACTGGCGCAGCAGGTCCGGCCCGATATAGCCGCCGGGGACGAGCAGGGCGTCGAAGTCGGTCGCGACGGCATCGCCGATGGCCTGGTCGACGCGCAGCAGGTCGGCCGACTGGTGGACGTGCATGGCACGGATGCGGCCGGGACGCAGGGCGATCACGACGACCTCGGCGCCGGCAGCCTTCAGCGCCGCCACCGGCGTGACCAGTTCCGCCTGCTCGACGCCATCCGCGGCCAGCACGGCAACGCGCTTGCCGTCAAGTAGTTGCGGGTTCTCCATGTCGTCCTCGGGTCGAACACCATGTCCGACAGAGTCTGCCGACAAGTCTTTAGTTCCGCAGGACGTCGCTGCTCAGCCCGGCAACGGTGGATTGGTGGCCGACTTGACTTCCTTCAGCACGAACGCGGTGTACACCTCCTTGACGCTCGGCAGGCCGTTGATCTCGTTGCCGGCGAACACACCGTAGGCTTCGAGGTCTTCGGCGACCACCATCAACTGGTGGTCATAACGGCCGGAGATGCGAAAGCACGCCAGCACCTGCGGGATCCCTTGCACCGCGTCTTCGAACGCCTGCACGGTGGCCGCGTCCTTCTTGTCGAGCGAGATCTGGACCATGGCCATGACCTGGTAGCCCAGGCGGCGTGGATCCAGGCGCGCGTGGTAGCCGCCGATCAAGCCTTCCTCTTCCAGCCGCTTGACCCGGCGCCAGCAGGGCGAGGTCGTCAGCGACACGCGCTCCGCCAGATCGGCGCTCGACAGGCGGGCGTCCGCCTGTAGTTCTTCGAGGATTCGACGGTCAATACGGTCGAGTTTGATGCGCGACTTGCCCATTGCTTCGTTTTTTCCAAAAAACAGTATTCCGCGCAACAACCGTTCCAAAACGGATTATGACAGCGCTGTGAATATGGTAAATCTTTGCGATAGAGAAAGCCTATAATTTTTGTAAGAAAGCAAAAAAACAACAATAGCGGTTCGCCGCATCGAGGGAAACAACCACGCCGGTCAAACGCCGGCTTACGTCAGGCGCGTCATCACGTGTCCTGGCGGCAGCACCCCTCTGGAGACAGAAAAGACAACGCCGACACGGCGCGCAGCTGCTCGTACCACTCCCGCATCACGCATCACGCATCACCGACCGATTCACGGCGGCCGTATTTTACGTAATTGATGTCATCTAAGGAGTAGTCCCGCATGTCCGCACCATCCACCCCACTGAAACCCTTCGCCGCCTTGCTGGCTGCTTTATTCGGCGCCGCCGTGCTGCCGGCGACCGCGCTGGCGCAAAACGCCGATGGCGCGACGCCGAACCTGCAACGCGTCGTGGTGACCGGTTCGTCGATTGCCCGTATCGACGGTGAAACCGCCTTGCCGGTGCAGATCCTGAAGCGCGAGGACATCGAGCGCGTCGGCGCCACCTCGACCGAGGAACTCGTCAAGCAGCTGAGCTCTCTCTCCAGCGCCGGCAGTTCGACCACGGTTGCCAACGCCTCGGGCTATGGCGGCGGCAGCATCGCCACCGTGTCGCTGCGCGGCCTGGGTTCGGCGCGCACGCTGGTGCTGGTCAACGGTCGCCGCGTGTCGGTGTACGGCGGCGGCTCGGCCGGCGCGGCCGGTTCCTCGGTCGACGTCAACAGCATCCCGCTGTCGGCCATCGAGCGGGTGGAGGTACTGAAGGACGGCGCGTCGGCCATCTACGGTTCGGATGCGATTGCCGGCGTCGTGAACTTTATCCTGCGTAAGGATTTCACGG
>JAKOOD010000475.1 GCA_022701635.1 Burkholderiaceae bacterium
GCAGCTTCTTGGCGACGATCGAGCAGGCCAGCGTGGAATCCACGTCGCCCACCACCAGCACCGCGTCGGGACGCTCGGCCAGGCACAAGCACTCGAAGCCGGTCATGATCCTGGCGGTCTGCTGGGCGTGGCTGCCGCCGCCGGCCGCCAGCGACAGGTCCGGCGCCGGGATGCCCAGTTCCTCGAAGAAGACCTCGTTCATGTCGCGGTCGTAGTGCTGGCCGGTATGGACGATCTTGTACGACAGGGCTTTGGTGGAATGCGCGTGCGGCTGCGGCCGCGCCTGCAGCGCGCGCACGATGGGAGCGATCTTCATGAAATTGGGGCGCGCACCCGCGACAAGATATATCAGCATGACCACCCTCCTTTCCCGAAAGCCTTCCCGATCCCGCATGTTAGAAAAACGCTATTGTAAACCTGCACTCGACCGGGACGGCGGACGATACGGTGCTGATCTTGAGCACGTCGCAGGCCTGCTTGGATTCGTAGCTGCGCGACATCCAGCCGAGCGGCGGATTTTCGTTACCGTGAACTAATTCCAGACTGAGATCGGCGCCCTGCGCCTGCATCTGCAGGGCGAAGCGCTTCCCGCGCACGTGCAGCCCGGAACTGTTCAGGCGCACGTTCAGGCCCGGCGCAAAATGCCAGAACAGCTCGACCTGATGCTGTTTCTTTGCCGCAATCTCATCGCGCACCACCAGCGTCGCGCTGGCGGCGTCGAACCGCACGCTGCGCATGTGGCGCACCGGATCGGCCAGGCGCTCGTAACCGTCGTGCGAACCGCGGAAGTCGAATTCGTGCGGCGACTGCGGCATGCGCTCGATCTGGGCGTTCGCTTTCTTGAGCCACATGAAGGGTCCGCCCGACAGCGACTGGTCGACGCCGTCGATGCGCACCGTGTTATGGGCCGAGGTGCCGCGGAAGTAATCGCGCCACTTGCGCTCCTGCCCGTACGAATAGGTGCCGGGATCGATCAGGCATTCCTCGCCGCCGACCGACAGGCTCAGCGACAGCGCGTCGGCGTGGCCGTGGGCGGCGATGCCGAGGTAGCCGAGCGGGCCGCAATCGACCATGCCCTTGATCTCGTCGGCTTCGCCGAAATGCGAACCGAACAGCAGGTAGCCGCCGTCCGGGAAGGCCCAGCCGGTGTCGGATTCGTGCGGATCGCACTCCGGGAGCTTGCCGGGCAGCGCGTGCAGCAGCCAGCGCACGCCGACGTGCCGCGGCGCCTGTTGCGGCGCATGTTGCTGCTGCAGGTAGGGCGGTTCCGGCGGCCGCAGCACGGCGTCGCCCAGCGCCAGCAGCTGGGCCGCGCGGTCGCTGCCGGCCTCGTCCAGGCGGAACACGATGCCGTCGTCGGCGTCGCCGACCATCGGCACGTGGCCGCCGACGTCGCGCACCGAGCGCAGGAAACGCAGGCTGCGCTGCAGGCTGGTCCAGTAGGCGCGCGAGAACGGGTGGTTGCCGGCCTGGCCGACCAGGCCGGCCACGAACAGGCATTCCGACGAAAAGATGTGGTAGGCGAAGGCCTGCTCGCGGTTGACGCCGTCGCGCGAGAACTGGGCCTGCGCTTCGTGTTCGAGTTCGCTGCGCGCCTGTTCCAGCCAGTCGTTCGAGGATTTCCAGCAGGGCCAGATCGAAGCGCCGACATACAGGCCGGCCAGTTCGCCGATCAGGTGGTTGTTGGCCGAGGAGTGGCGCGACAGGTGGCGCGCGATGCTGCTGCAGTGGGCGTGGATCGCATCGAGCCAGTCGGCGCGCAGGCGCTGGCCGTCGTCGCCGGCGAACAGGCCGCTGGCCTCGCCGCCGATCAGTTCCCACACCAGGCCCCAGTTGATCAGGCGGATGCCCAGTTCGAGCGAGCTGGTCCAGTTGGGACCGGTCCGCGCCGGGCACTGGTCGAGCCAGCTGCGCAGCTGGTGGTGCAGCGCGTGCAGCCAGGCCACGTCGCGGGTCACGCTCCAGGCCTGCGCCAGGCGCACCAGGTGCAGGTGGCGGTTCAGCTCCCAGACGTGCTTGATGTCGCCGACCAGTTCGCGGTTGCGGATGTCGATGTCGCCGGCATAGACGGACGGGCCGACGACGCCGCTGTCCGGGTCGCGGTTCCAGACCGGGGGCATGCCGACGTCGAAGCGGCGCTTGGCGAACAGCACCACGTGGCCGGCGCAAATGCTGTCGGCATCGGCCAGCAGGACGTCGCGTTCCTGCTGCGACAGCGGCGGGGCGCCGTCCATCTCCAGGCTGCGGCCGAAGCTGCGCGCGCGCGGCAGCGGCGGCGTGGCGCGGCTCGGCATGCGCTTCGCCACGCCCTTGGCTGCCGCCTGCTGGATCCGGTAGCCGACCTCTGCCACCGACATGCAGCGCAAACGGTTGACCCACCAGACCATCCCTGTCGCTTCCCGCATTGTCATGCCCCTGCCAGTTCACGGTAGATGGCGGACAGTTTTCCGCACATCACCTCGGTTGAGTAATGCTGCTCGATGGTGGCGCGCGCCCGGCTGCCCAGGCGCGCACGCAGGGCGGCATCGCCCAATACCCTGGCCAGCGCGGCGGCCAGCGCGGCGCTGTCGCGCGGCGGCACCAGCATGCCGTTGTCGCCGTCGCGCAGCGCTTCCGGCACGCCGCCGACGCTGCTGGCCACCACCGCCTTGCGCGCCGCCATCGCTTCCAGCAGCGCCATCGGCAAGCCCTCGGCATGCGACGGCAGGCAGAACACGCTGGCCTTGGCCAGCTCGGCGCCGCGCGCCTGCGCATCGATCCAGCCGGGCAGCTCCACGCGTTCGGCGATGCCCAGTTCGGCCGCGCGGCGGCGCACGCCCTGGCGGTCGCCTTCGCCGCCGAACACCAGGCGCAGCGCCGGGAACCCGGGGGCCAGCGCGGCGCCCGCCGCCAGCAGTTCATGGATGCCCTTGCCCGCCTCGATCCGTCCCAGGAACAGCACGCGGCCGGCTTCGCCTGGCCCCAGGGTGGCCTGGTCCGGCAGCGGCACCGCATTCGGCACCACCGCCACCCTCGCCCCCGGCGCAAAAGTACGCAAGAACTGGGCCCAGCTTTCCGACAGCGCGATCACCACCGAACTGCGTTCCAGCGTGTGGCGGATCCAGCGCCGCAGTAGCCGCCCGGCTTCCTGGGTGGCGAATTCCCGGAACTCGGCGCCGTGCAGGTGGAAAATCGTCTTGCTGCCGCTCCTTCGTGCCATCAGCAACACCAGCGACTTGCGCAGGAAACTGGCGCGCGACGCCACGTGCACATGCACCACGGCCGGGTGCTGGTGCACGCAGGCCAGCAGGATGCGTCCCATGCCGGACAGCGCATGCACCGCCTTGGCGCCGGGCCGCGCCTGGGCATGGGTCGATACATAGCGCACCGCTTCACGTTCGAACAAGCCATGGCTGCGCAGCACCGATACCACCGTCGCGACCCCGCCCTTGCCTTCGGGCATGGTGCCGACCATCAGTACCCTCGGCGTTTCTAACTTGGCCCGTTGTAACAAAGCACACGCTCTTATAAAAGGCACAATGTTTCGATCATACATCATGACATTCGCCGCACGCGCACAATTCACGTTTCTGTTGTCTTTGCGGCAGCGATGCTCACGGATGTCCCGTTCGCGACGTGGGGAACCGGCAGGCATGCGATATCGACATCGTCACCCTTGCCCGGTCAGGATTTTTTTGTACGTTGAAGCAACATTTCGGCCGAGAATAGCATAGGTCCGATGGCTTCTTACGTACGTTGGCCCACGTTCGCTACACTGTCTTGCTGCACTGCGATTGTTCAATAAATACAATGTGGCGGTGGCAAATGCGTCCGCGTCCATCGGCACGCAGAGGCCGGCGCCGCTCTCGTCGATGACGCGTTTCTGGTCCGGAATGTCGTTGGCCACGCCCGGCAAGCCCAGCGCCAGGTACTCCACCAGCTTGGTCGGCGACGACACGTCGAACAGGGTGCCGCGCGGGATCGGCGACAGGCCGACCTCCGCGCGCAGCGCGTAGCCCAGCGCCTGTTGCCGCGGCAGCCAACCGGTCAGCAGGACGTGGTGCGCCAGACCGCGCGCGGCGATCAGGTGCCGCATCCAGGCCATTTCATCGCTTGACGCGGCGTCGCCGGCGATCACCAGCAGGACTTGCGGCAGGTCGCGCCGCAAGGTCTCGGCGACGTCGAGCAGGAAATCCGAACGGCGCGCCCGCGCCACGCTGCCGAGGTAGAGGACGACGCGGCGCCGATCCAGGCGCGCATCCGCCGCCGGCGCGATGCCGGAACGGTCGAGCAGGCGCGCGTCGACGCCCATCGGCACCGCCGTCATGCGCGCGCGCGGCAGACCGCGGGCGGCCAGCCAGTCGGCCATCGCCTCGCTCTGCACGAAGATGTGGCGGGCGCCCGGCAGCACCCA
>JAKOOD010000489.1 GCA_022701635.1 Burkholderiaceae bacterium
CGGCCAGGACGGCGCGTGTGTAGTAGCCGCGCGAGAACACGGCGCTCGGACGCGCGCCGTCGAGATAGGCGACGGTGCCGAGGAAGCGGTCGACGCGGTTGCCATAGGCGTCGCCCCAGGCCTTGACGTCGCCGCGCGCCGGCAGGTAGGGGGTGGAGGCCAGGGCGGCCCCGCTGCGGCCGTCGAACACGGTGAGGAATTCCGGACCCTCGAGCACATAGCCGTTCGGGTTGCGATAGTCGGCCTGCGCATTGCCGACGGGTTTGCCAACCGAGTGGCCCTGGCCGTCGACGCTGCCGTCGGCCGTCTTCATCATCACCTCGGCCCGGCCGTCGCCGTCGAAGTCGTAGGCCAGGTAGGTGGTGTAGTGGGCGCCGGCGCGGATGTTGCGGCCCAGGTCGATGCGCCACAGGCGGGTGCCGTCGAGCTTGTAGGCGTCGATATAGGTGTTGCCGGTGTAGCCCGGGTGCGCATTGTCGTGGGCATTGGTCGGCTGCCACTTGACCAGCAGCTCGTAGCTGCCGTCGCCGTCCAGGTCGGCCACCGAGCCGTCGTTGACGGTGTAGGTATAGCCTTTGCCGTCCGGCGTGGTGCCGCCCGGCGGTTTTTGCAGCGGAATGGTCTTGTACGGTTGTTCCCAGGTGGGGCCGGCTGCGCCTTCCGGCGCACCGGCCGTGCGCACCGTGTAGCGGGCCGTGGCCGCGGCCCCGCCATCCATGAAATTGGTGACCGTCAGCGGCTGGGCATTCAGCTTGCGGCCATCGCGGTAGACGTCGAAGGTGGCGCCCGGCGCATCGGTGCCGAGGGCGCGCCAGCCGATGAAGTTGCCGGCGCCGGTGTGGATCGCGACCACGCCGCGGTCGAGCTTCTCGACTTGCTTGCCGGGTGCGGCGATCGCGACAGTGCCGGCGCAGCAGGCGAACATGCCGGCCGACAGCAGGATTGCGATCTTGGTATGAACAGCCATGAGCGACGAAACCGAATGGTGCAGGATTGCCAGTCGAGTATCGGCGCCACCCGTATGCCAGTCAATCTCCGGCGCCCGCGCTCGACGAGATAATCACCATCTTGAGCGCTGACGCGACTGTCATGCGTTCAGTGTATTGACGGGTAGCGCAGCCAGTCCACGCGTCCCAGGCGCGCCAGCAAGGTCGGCACGGCCTGGCTGCCGTCTTCGAAGGTACTGAACTCGTGGGTGAAATACACGCTGCCACGGTAGAGCGCGACCAGCACGAGGGGGTTGTCGTCGAAAAAATCGGTGGTGAGCAAGTCCTG
Source organism: Burkholderiaceae bacterium (assembly GCA_022701635.1). Taxonomy (GTDB): domain Bacteria; phylum Pseudomonadota; class Gammaproteobacteria; order Burkholderiales; family Burkholderiaceae_D; genus Telluria; species Telluria phyllosphaerae. The sequence goes on from JAKOOD010000489.1 coordinate 1,276, forward strand.
GATCGCGTCGTCGGCGACCTTCGGGTCCTGGGTGCGGGTATCGGTCCAGCGCAAAATGCCTTCGTCGGGCCCGCCGTCGAGTGTGCGGACATATACACGATAGGCCGCGGCACGTCGCTTGTCATGTCTCATGGTTCACCCCATTTCGGCGATCGCTTCGGTGCGTCAAGGAAGCGCAAGGAAGCGCAAGGAAACGTTATGGTACGCCTGGCGGAAAAATAACGGCGCGGAAATGGAAGCGTTTTATTCTTACCCGCCTCGCATTCAGCGCGCGCCCTGGCTCGATGAATGCGCGGGCGGCTGCGCGGCAGTGGTGCCATGGCTGCGCAGCTGCCTTGCATAGTCCAGCTTGGCTTTGATGCTGACGATGATGGCCAGCGTTCCGATCGTTGCGCTCAGGGCGTGCAGCATGATGTCCTCACTTGTAGTATTCGCCAGGGCCGGAGGCACCTCGCCAGGAAAATTTACGGGTGCGGCCAGCGGCGACGGCCATCGCCAGCGTTGCGCCCCATACCGAATGCATCCATGCCGCGATGGTAGGCGCAAGGGAAAGTCTTCGCAATCTGGCAATTCCGGTGCTAGACTTCGGCGTTTCCGAATGCTGGGGTGTGACGATGCGTTTCGACCTGACCGATATGCGCTTGTTCCTGAGCGTGGTGGAAAGCGGTAGCCTGACCCAGGGTGCGCGCGCGATGCACCTGGCGCTGGCGTCGGCCAGCGAGCGCATCGCCGGCATGGAAGACGTGCTCGGTGCGCCGCTGCTGGAGCGCAACCGGCGCGGCGTGCGCACCACCGCGGCCGGCGACGCGCTGGTGCGGCATGCGCGATCGATCCTGGACCAGGTCGAGCAGATGCGCGGCGACTTGCGGACTTATGCGACCGGCTTGAAAGGGCGGGTCCGGCTGCTGTCGAACACCTCCGCCAACGCGATCTTCCTGCCGCCGCAGCTGTGCGCCTTCCTGGCGGCGCATCCCGACCTGTCGATCGACCTCGAAGAGCGGCGCAGCGTGGACATCGTGCAGGCCTTGCTCGACCGCCGCGCCGACCTCGGCGTCGTGGCGGACAGCGCCGACCTCGGCACCTTGCAGATGCACCTGATCGCCAGCGACCAGCTGGTGGTGGTGGTCGGCGCGGCGCATCGCCTGGCGCGGCAGGCGGACGTCGCTTTCGCCGACGTGCTCGGCGAGCCCATCGTGGGGATGGCGGATACCGCGCTCGAATCGTATCTTGGGGAACGGGCATCGCGCCTGGGCCGGCAGCTGGATTACCGGATCCGCCTGCGCAGCGTGGAGAACGTGGCGATGTACGTGGAAGCCGGCATCGGGATCTCGATCCTGTCCGACGTGGTGGCGAAGACGCTGCAGCGCGCAGTGGTGATCCTGCCGCTGGCGGAAGCCTGGGGCGCGCGCCGGCTGTACCTGTGCGCACGCGATTTCTCGGCCCTGACCGCCCATGCGAACCTGCTGGCCCAGCACCTGCTGCGCGGCGCCGGGCGCTGAAACGACAACGCCGCCCCGCAGGAACGGGAGCGGCGTCGGGCTGCTACACAGCTGGATTACTTGGCGGCGTCCTGGATCTTCTCGCCGGCACGCTCCACGGCACGGCCGGTCGCGGCGGTTGCCTTGCTTGCGCCTTCCTTGACGTTGGCGGCGGCTTCCTTCGATTCCTGCTTCATTTCGGCGCCGGCTTCACGCATGTTGTCGCCAGCGCGGTCGGCGGCGGCGGCAGCCTTGTCGCCAGCGCGGTCGGCCGCGGCGGCGGTGTTGGCGGCGGCTTCGTGGGCAGCGGCCTTGGCGTCGGCGCCGGCTTCACGTGCGTTGGCGGCAGCGTTGGCGGCCGAATCGTCGACGGCCTTGCCGGCGGACTGGGCAGGGCCCATGCCGGTGTTGGTGTTGTCAGCCTTGTGGCAGCCGGTGGCCAGTACGGCAACGGCCAGCATCAGGCCCGACAGGGTGGTCTTGTTCAGCAGGGTGGTCTGTTTCATGGTGCGCTCCTTATC
>JAKOOD010000711.1 GCA_022701635.1 Burkholderiaceae bacterium
TGGTTCGTAACAGCTTCTGGGCCAATGTCTGCTTCACGGCGTGTCCTCTGGTCGCACTAATATATCTAGACAAGTTGACGTGCACGTCAACGCAAAGTCGCGATTATATGGCTATCTGCGATGCAAGGAAAAAATAGTTTCGGCAAATGTGTATTTGCCGATGCCGACCATGCGGGGGATGTCGATGAGGACCTGAGAGGTACTTGCGCGGGTGCCGGTGGCGCACCGGCTTCAATCCACGATCTGCACCAATTTCCCGCTCACCGACCGCTGCGCCGGATTCCCGTACACCCGAATGCCGCCCGAGCCGCCGTTCTGCGCCACCAGCGACTGCTTCACGTTGGCGGTCAAGCCACCCGACCCGGTCGAGGTCAGGTCGGCCTGCTCGCTGACCAGGTCCACCAGGTCGAGGTGCCCGGACCCGGTCGAACGCGCCGTCAGCGAGCGCACACTGCCGCCGGCGCGCAGCTGGCCCGAACCGGTCAGCGTGGCAGTCGCATGGTCGCCGCGCACCTCGCCCACGTTGATGCGCCCGGAACCGTTCATCGACAAATTGGCGCCGGCGCTCTGCAGCGTCGAGGCGTCGACGCTGCCGGAACCGCTGCCGGTCACGTCCAGGCTGGCCACGCGGCCGGTCAGCAGGGTCGAGCCCGAGCCGGACTGCACTACCCGCAGCGAAGCGCCGTTCAAGCCCTGCACCGACAGCTGGCCGGAACCGCTGTGGCGCACCTCGCCCAGGCGCGGCACGGTATAGGTGACCCGCACCGGGTTGCTGCTGCGGTAGCCGCGCGTCATCTCCACCACCAGCGTGTCGCCGCGCACGTCGGTGCGCACCAGCGGCAGCAGGTTGCGGTCGGCTTCCACCACCAGCGAGGCGGCCGGACCGACACGCACGTCCACCAGCACCGCGCCGTTCGCTTCGAGGCCGTAGACGGTGCCGACCGTGCGCTGGTCGCGCGCGAGGACGCCGTCGCCCTGCACGTTGTCGCTGGAAAACGGCGTGCGGACCGAGACATCGCCATCCGGACCGTTGGCGACGATGATGGCGCAGCCGCCGAGGGCGGCCGCAAACGAGGTGGCAAGGGCGAGGGCAAGCACGGTGCGCATGGCGGTAGACCTTTCTTGTTGTGGTGCATGCACTCTAACAAGCGGGTTCCGGCCCATCCCTGCCCGTGCGACGGACTGCCGAAAACGCGGGTCGAACCGTGATTAACGCTGGCCGAGTCGCGTATCGCCGAACAGGTTCTTGAACTCGTGCGGCTGCGAGCGCCAGTACTGCGGCGGCGCCGCCACCGACGCGCCCAGTTCGGCCGCCGCATGCCACGGCCAGCGCGGGTCGTACAGCATCGCGCGCGCCAGCGCCACCATGTCGGCCTGGCCGGTCTGGATGATGGTCTCGGCCTGCTTGGCTTCGGTGATCAGGCCCACGCCGACGGTCGGCATGGCGGTGGCCTGCTTGATGCGCGCCGCGAATTCGATCTGGTAGCCGGGAGCGACCGGGATCTTCTGCTGCGGCGACAGTCCCCCACTCGACACGTGGATGAACTGGCAGCCCAGCTTTTCCAGTGCCTCGGCCAGCACGACGCTCTGCTCCACGTCCCAGCCGCCGTCGACCCAGTCGCTGGCCGAGATGCGCATGCCGACCACCATCTCCGGCGACACCGCCGCGCGGATCGCCTCGAACACCTCGAGCGGGAAACGGATGCGGTTCTCCAGCGCGCCGCCGTATTCGTCGGTGCGCCGGTTCGACAGCGGCGACAGGAACTGGTGCAGCAGGTAGCCGTGGGCGCCGTGGATCTCGATCGCGTCCAGGCCGAGCGCATCGGCGCGGCGTGCCGCGGCGGCAAAGCTGTCCTTGATGCGCTGCAGGCCGGCGGCGTCGAGCGCCTCGGGCACGGTTTCGCCGTCGGCGTGCGGGACCGCGGAGGGGGCCAGGGTCTGCCAGCCGTTGGCGTGATCGGCCGGGAGATTGGCGCCGCCCAGCCACGGCACTTCGCTGGACGCCTTGCGGCCGGCGTGGCTCAGCTGGATGCCGACCTTGATCGGCGAATGCTTGCGGATCGCGTTGACGATCGGCTCCAGCGCGGCGGCGTGCTCGTCGGACCACAGCCCGAGGTCGCCGTAGGTGATCCGCCCTTCCGGCGTGACCGCGGTCGCCTCCAGGATCATGACCGCGGCGCCGGACAGCGCCAGATGGCCGAGGTGGATCATGTGCCAGTCGGTCGGCAGGCCGTCTTCGGCGGAATATTGGCACATCGGCGCGATGGCGATGCGGTTGGCCAGTTCAAGCTGGCCGATCTTGATCGGAGAAAACAGTTTGCTCATGGGTAGGCGCTCCCCTGCGGTTCAAAGAGAGCCAGTCTAGCGCGCACGATTGAAACGTGCTTTCTAGTTCACCCGAACCACCATGATCCCGGCGCGCAAACCGACCCGCACGTCCGGGTTGGGAAACACCACGTACTCCTCGTCGTGCTGCACCGTGTACACGGTAGCGCCATCGGTGGCGATGACCTCGCCTTTTTTGAGGGGCGTGAAATTCTCGGTTTCGCGCCCGAAGCTCATCCTGAAACCGTCGGACAGCTTGGTGATCGACTGCGCGGTGTCGAACACCAGCGGCGCCTTCCCACCGGACTGGGGCACCCCGCGCAGCAATCCGGCCAGCGCATCGGCGGCTTCACTGAACTGCGACAGGTCGTTCTGCCCCAGCGTGCCGATGCGCCCCAGCTCCACCGTGCTGGCGGCGGCGCCGTGCTGCTCGGCGCTCCAGTAGCTATACGTACCGGCCGATGCCGGATTCATGATGACGGCCTCGATGCCGGCCAGGCCGAGCCAGGCGATCAGCTCGGTCCGTTCCTCTTCCGCGATCAACTGAGGCACGATCGCGAACTTCGGGTAGCGCGAGCCGCGGATCGCGGTGTGCAGGTCGAGGTGCCAGCGGCGCGGCCCGGCGCCCTCGAAGAAGTCGCGGGTGGCGCCGATGATGGTGTCGGCGCGCCCGGCTTCGAAGGTGCCGGCCAGGTCGCCGCGCTGCAGGCGGAACATGCGATTCAGGTCGGCATCGATGAAGCGCTTGCCGACCGCGATGGCGTCGATGCTGCCGACGCACAGCATCAGGTCCACCGCCAGCGCGTCCGGCGTGCGCGACAGGGCATCCAGCGCGTACGCGGCCATTTCGATCGGCCCGGTCTCGTCGCCGTGCACGCCGACCGACAGCAGCACGCTTGCGCGCGCCGGGTCGGATAGCGCCGATTTGACGGTCAGGATGCCCTTGGCCGGCAGCCCGACGATGAAGCCGGCATCACGGAAGCGTGCCGCCACCTCGCCGAAATCGGCCCGGGCCAGCGCCCGGACCGCTTCCGGCAGCGTATTGAAAGACGCTGCGCTCATCGCTTACGCCGCCAGCCGTTCCGGGCTGCTGCCTTCCGACAGCGACCAGACGTCCAGCATCGCCTGTTCCAGGTCGGTCGGCTGGGCCTGGCCGCCCAGGCCCATCGCCCCGGTCAGCGCATGTACCGCAGCCTCCATGTCGCCGCCCTGCTTGGCGCGTTCCAGCACCTGCAGCAGCATGCGCTGCTGGGTGCGGCGCAGGGCTTGCAGCGCGTAGTTGCGCAGCTGTTCCTGCGACTTGCTGGTGGCCGGCAGCTTCAGGCCGCGCTCCAGCACGTCGAGGCCGGCGGCACTGCGCAGCAGCAGGCCGACGTGCAGGAACTCGGCCAGCGACAGGCCTTCCGGACGTTGCACCGAGACCGCGGCGAACAGGAAGGCGGCCAGCGCCTCCACCGTGTCGACCGCCTTCCAGGCTTGCGCAAACGAAGACGGCAGGCCCGCATGGCTGTCGGCATCCAGCTTGGCCGGGACCAGCTGGCGCAGCTGTTCCGGGGTGGCGAACAGCTTGGACAGCTCGTCCATGCCGCCGGCGCCGGCCTGCTCCGCCGGCAGCGACAGCACGCCTTCGATCACGGTGCGCAGCATCACGCGGGTGCGGGCGTCGACCGCCTGCGAGACGTCGCGCGGCACGTTCAGGGCGTCGTTGTCGAGCGCCTCGAACACCGGCGCCAGGTGCAGCGCGGCCCAGGCCTGGCCCCAGGCTTTCACGACTTCCGTGTCGTCGATGCGGTGCTCGAGCGCCAGGTCGCGCAGCATCAGCGGACCGCAGCGGTTGACCGCTTCGTTGGCCAGCACGGTCGCCAGGATGGCGTTGGCCAGCGGGTGCGCCAGCGGATCGCGGGTGGCGACCAGCTGTTTCGGGAAGTACGGGCGCAGGATGGTCTCGGCCCATGGCTGTTCCGTCAGCGGCAGGGCCGCCAGGGTGCGCTTGAAGCGGTTCTTGACGTTGGCGATCACCACCGCCAGTTCCGGCGTGGTAAGGCCCTGGCCGAGCGCCTTGCGGCGGGCCAGCTCGGTCTCGCTCGGCAGCTGTTCCAGCTCGCGCGAGACGGCGCCTTCAAGCTCCAGGCTGGCGATCAGGGCCGCATAGCCGTCCACCACCGCGGCGCCGGACTGGGCCTGGGCTTCGCGCACCAGCAGGTGGGTCTGCAGCGTGTTGTCGCGCAGGACCAGGTGCTCGATGTCGCCGGTCATTTCGGTGAGGATGCGGTTGCGGTCCGCTTCCGGCAGCTGGCCGGCATTGACTTCGGTGTCGAGCCAGATCTTGACGTTGACTTCGTGGTCCGAGCAATCCACGCCGGCCGAGTTGTCGATCGCATCGGTGAAGACGCGGCCGCCGCTGAGCGCGAATTCGATGCGGCCGGCCTGGGTCGCGCCCAGGTTGCCGCCTTCGGCCACGACCTTCACGCGCAGCGCGTTGCCGTTGACGCGGATGTTGTCGTTGGCACGGTCCTTCACCTGCGCATGGGTCTCGCCCGACGACTTGATGTAGGTACCGATGCCGCCGTTGTAGAACAGGTCGACCGGCGCCAGCAGGATGCGGTGCATCAGCGCCTCCGGGCTCAAGCTGGTTTCCGCGATGTCGAGGGCCGCGCGTACCTGCGGCGACAGCTCGATGTGGCGGCTGTTCCTCGGGAACACGCCGCCGCCTTCCGAGATCAGGTCCTTGTTATAGTCTTCCCACGAGGAGCGCGGCAGCGCGAACATGCGCTGGCGTTCGTTGAACGAGACGATGACGTCCGGGTTCGGATCCAGGAAGATGTGGCGGTGGTCGAACGCCGCCAGCACTTTCAATTGGCGCGACAGCAGCACGCCGTTGCCGAACACGTCGCCCGACATGTCACCCACGCCGACCATGGTCACCGGCGTCGTGTTCATGTCGTGGCCCATCTCGTAGAAGTGGCGCTTGACGGCTTCGAAGGCGCCCTTGGCCGTGATGCCCATCTTCTTGTGGTCGTAGCCGTTGGAGCCGCCAGAGGCAAAGGCGTCGCCCAGCCAGAAGCCGCGCGAGACGGCGATGCTGTTGGCGATGTCGGAGAAGGTCGCGGTGCCCTTGTCGGCGGCCACCACCAGGTAGGCGTCGTCGGGGTCATGCCGCACGGTGTCGGCCGGGGGGACGATCGCGTCGTCCACGATGTTGTCGGTCAGTTCGAGGAGGGTGCGGATGAAGATCCGGTAGCTCTCGATGCCCTCCTCCATCCAGGCCTGCCGGTCCGAGGCCGGTGGCAGGCGTTTGGGAAAGAAGCCGCCCTTGGCGCCGACGGGGACGATGACGGCGTTCTTCACCTGCTGGGCCTTTACGAGACCAAGCACCTCGGTGCGGAAATCCTCCGGACGGTCGGACCAGCGCAGGCCGCCCCGCGCCACATAGCCGAAGCGCAGGTGCACACCCTCCACCCGCGGCGAGTACACGAAGATCTCGAAGAACGGGCGCGGCAGCGGCATGCCGGCGACC
>JAKOOD010000507.1 GCA_022701635.1 Burkholderiaceae bacterium
GTAGGCCAGGCTGCTGTAGCCGGTGCCGAAGTCGTCGATCGCCATGTGCACGCCGGCAGCGTGCAGGTCGCGCATCGTGGCTTCGGCCACCTTCGGGTTCTTCATCAGTGCGCTTTCCGTGATTTCCAGCGCCAGGCTGGATGCCGGCAGGCCGTGGCTGCGCAGGTTGTCGACGATGCGCGTGCAGAAGTCCGGTTCCAGCAGGTTGACGACCGAGACGTTCACCGCCAGCTCCAGTTCCAGGCCTTGGGCGCGCCAGGCCGCCAGTTGCCGCATCGCGCAGCGCAATACCCAGTCGGTGGTGGCGCGCACCATCGAGGTCCGCTCGATGATCGGGATGAATTCGCCCGGCGAGACGTCGCCGAGCTCCGGATGGGTCCAGCGCAGCAGCGCCTCGGCGCCGATGCAGGCGCCGCTGACGAGGTCGACCTTGGGCTGGAACACCAGCCGCAGCTGGCCGTCCCCATCGGCGCCGGCAGCGCCATCCAGGGCTGCCCCGAATGCGTTGATCAGCCAGAAGCTGCGCTGGTACAGCGCATCCTGCTCCTGCGAGAACACGGACACGCCGCGGTCCTGGTCGAACGCGTGCTGGGCGGCCGAATGGAGGTTGCGCAGCAGTTCGGCCGAACCGGTCACGCCGATGGTGAACGGCGCCATGCCGATGCGCGCGGTGGTCACGAAACGCGAGGTGACGGAAAGGGCGCGCCGCACCAGCCAGGCTTCCATCTCGGCGCAGACGGTATCGATGTCGGTGCCGGGCGCCGTGATGAAGGCGAATTCGGTGGGGGTGACGTGGTACACGGTGCTGCCGGCGCCGATGGTCTCGGCCAGCATGCGCACCGCTTCGCCGACCACTTCGTCGAGCCAGGTGGCGCCCATCGCGCGCAACGCGCTGCTGAGCTGTTCGGGGCTGGCCAGGTTGAGCAGGCCGGCCACGCGCCCTTCGCCGGCCGGGCGGTCCTGGGTCAGGTCATTGAAGTCGTCGACGAACTGGGTGCGGTTGGGCAGCCCGCTGGCCGGATCGATCCGTCCCAGCGCATGCTGCAGCTCGATCTGCGCCATCACCATCGCGGCCATGTCGCGCAGGGCCGCGCACTCGGCCTCGGTCACGTCGCGCGGCTCGGTACCGAGCACGCACATCGAACCGAGGCAATAGCCGTCGTTGGTCAGCAGCGGCGCGCCCGCATAGAAGCGCACGCCGGCGCCGGCCAGCGGACAGTCGGCATAGAAGCTGTCGGCCTGCAGGTCCTTCACGATCACCATCTGCCCGGTTTCGGCAATGCGGGCGCACGGCGCCTTCAGGCGCGGCAGCGATTCCTGCACGATGCCGATGCGTGACTTGAACCACTGGCGGTCGACGTCGGTGAGGGAGACGGCGGCCAGCGGCAGCCCGAACAGGCGCGACGCCATGCGCGTGATGCGATCGAAGGAAACGTTCGGCGGCGTGTCCAGCAGATTCAGACGGTACAAGGCGTCGAGGCGGCTGGCTTCGGTGGCTGGAATGGAAGGAGATGGGCACATGGGCGTACGATGGTGACATCGATCTGTTGACCCATCTGATTGTGATCAGGTTATTTCCATACGTCAACTAATAGTTCCAATCGTGCACGCCTTTGCGCAATTCAGGCCAGGGCGACCACCTCTTCGCGGCGCTCGGCAAACCACTGCGCGAATGCCGGCGGCGGCATCGGCCGCGCATACAGATAACCCTGCGCTTCGTCGCAGTCCACGCGTTCCAGCACGCGCATCACCTCGGGCGTTTCGACCCCTTCGGCCACCACGCGGTGTCCAAGGTCGTGCGCCAGCTTGATCATGGCCGAGACCAGCGAACGCTTGCGTTCGTCGCTCTCGATGCCACGGATGAAGCCCTGGTCGATCTTGACCACCTGCACCGGCAGGCTTTGCAGATAGGTCAGGCTGCTGTAGCCGGTGCCGAAATCGTCGATCGCCAGGCGCACGCCGGCCGCGTGCAGCGCGCGCAGCGTGGCTTGCGCCACCTTCGGGTTCTGCATCAGGGCGCTCTCGGTGATTTCCAGCGCCAGGCTGGACGGCGGCAGGCCGTGGCGGCGCAGGCCGTCGATCACGCGGATGCAGAAGTCCGGCTCCAGCAGGTTGACCACCGAGACGTTGACGGCCAGTTCCAGCTCCAGTCCTTCCATGCGCCACTCGGCCAGCTGGACCATGGCGGTTTCCAGCACCCAGTTGGTGACCGCGCGCACCATCGAGGTCCGCTCGATGATCGGAATGAATTCGCCCGGCGAGACGTCGCCGAACTCCGGATGGGTCCAGCGCAGCAGCGCTTCGGCGCCGATGCAGGCACCGGTGGCGAGATTGATCTTCGGCTGGAACACCAGGCGCAGCTGGCCGTCGCGGCCGGGAACCGCGCCGTCCAGCGTGGCGCCGAATTCGTTGACCAGCCAGAAACGGCGCTGGTAAAGCGCATCCTGCTCCTGCGAGAACATGGAGACGCCGCACTCCTGGTCAAGGCCGTGCTGCACGGCCGAATGCAGGTTGCGCAGCAGGTCGGCATAGCCGGTGGCGCCGACCGTGAACGGCGCCACGCCGATGCGCGCGGTGGTCACGAAGCGCGAGGTCAGCGAGGCGGCGCGGCGACGCAGCCAGTTTTCGAGCCCGACGCAGAACTCGACCGCGCCGGTGCCGGGCTTGGCCACGAACACGAATTCGGTCGGCGAGATGTGATACACGGTGCTGTCCAGGCCAATGGTGGACTTCAGCATGCGCACCGCTTCGCCCACGACTTCGTCGAGGTAGCCCGGGCCCATCGCGCGCAGCGCGTTGCTGAGCTGTTCCGGGCTGGCCAGGTTGACCAGCGCCGCCAGCCTTTGCTCGCCCTGCAGGCGGTCGGCCGTCATGTCCTGGAAATCGTCGACGAACTGGTTGCGGTTGGGCAGGCCGCTGAACGGATCGACCCGGCCCAATGCGTGGCGCAGTTCGATCTGCGCCATCACCATCGCCGCCAGATCGCGCAGGGCTTCGCGCTCGAGCTCGGTGATCGCGCGCGGCTCGGTCCCAAGCACGCACATCGCGCCCAGGCAATAGCCGTCCTGGGTGAGCAGCGGTGCGCCCGCATAAAAGCGGATGCCGGATTCGGCCAGGATGCTGTCGCGGTAGTGGCAGTCCAGCATCAGGTCGGGAATGACCAGCATTTCGCTTTCATCCGCCACCTGGCCGCAGGGCGCCTTCATGCGCGGGATCGTGTTGTGCGTGATACCGACGCGCGACTTGAACCACTGGCGATCGCTGTCCGTCAATGACACCGCTGCGATCGGCAGGTTGAACATCTGGGCCGCCATGCGCGTGATGCGGTCGAAGGCTTCACTGGGCGGGGTATCCAGCAGATTCAGCTTGCGCAGCGCTTCGAGCCGGCTTGCCTCGCAATGAGGATGGGTGAGAGGTAAGTTCATGGCGCCCCGAGCAGGGTAATTGACGGATTTGATTAAATAATTGAATTTGAGTGAATTCTGCCTATATAATTTCCCTTAGTCAACCCTAGTTTGGTATCGGTCCGCATGTTTAACGTGCAATCGATAAAAACAACAGATACGATGATGGCAATCACAATCAAATTCATCAATTTAATTGATGAAAATAGTTGATTGGCGGTAAAATGTGTTTTCTTACTTGCTCCGGTTTATTATGCACTCCCCTGCACACGACAACACCGAAGACCCCGTGTTGACGACTGCCGCAGCCGCACGGCTGTTGGGCGTCGCCGTCAGCACCACCCAGTTGTGGCTCGAAAGCGGTGCCCTGCCCTCCTGGAAAACCCCGGGTGGTCACCGCCGCGTCAGGCTGAGCGCCGTCCTCAAGCTGCTCGAAGACCGTGCCCGCGCACGCCAGGGTGGCGTGCGCGCCGGGCCTTTGAAATCCGTTGCGGCGCCGGCGCCTGTGGCGCCGCCGCCGCTGGCGCCCCATGCGCTGCCCGTCGACGAGCCGGCACGCCTGGCCGCGGTCGAGGCCAGCGGCCTGATCGATTCGCCGCCGGAAGATGTGTTCGACCGCCTGACCTGGCTCGCCACCCAGGTGACCGAATGCCCGATGGCCCTGATTACCGTGCTGGGTGAGCATCGCCAGTGGTTCAAGTCGCACATCGGCGTGGATTTCACCGAGACGCCGCGCGGCTGGGCATTCTGCAACCACGCGATCGTGCAAAAGGAGCCCTTGATGGTGGAAGATGCGCAAAGCGATACGCGCTTCACCGACAACCCGCTGGTGACCGGCAGCGCGGGCATCCGCTTCTATGGCGGTGTCACCCTGCGCGACGGCGGCGGCCAGCCGCTCGGCACCCTGTGCGTGCTGGACCGCGAACCGCGGCGCCTGCGCGACCGCGAACTCAAGGCACTGGAAGAATTGGCGACGATCGCCTCGGAAGAGCTGGCACGCAGGACTTGATGCCTGCCTGTGCGCGGCGTCGTTGCGGGCAATGCCCGGAACGACGATCAGCCAGCCTGGTGTTTCTTGACGATCGACAGGATCGTATTGCGCACCGTGCGCAGCACGGTATCGGCCTTGAACGGCTTGACGATGAAGCCGTGCACCCCGCGCGCCAGCGCGGCCTGGATGGCCGCCGCATCCAGCGTGCCCGACACCATGAACACCAGGGTCTTGGGCAGGTTCGCGCGCAGCTGTTCGACGATGTCGCTGCCGTCCTCGACCTGCTCGCGCGCGATGCAGACGAAGTGGGGACGGTGCTTGAGCGCGAGCGCGTAGGCGAGCGCACTGGTGTGGCCCTGGCCGGCCACTTCGTAGCCGCCGTCGGTCAACACGGTGTTGAGCAGGCCGCGCGACACCGCGCTGGCGTCGATGATAATCGCCTTGAGCATGTGATTCCTTTCAGTGTGCGTCGTAGGCCAGCATCTTCCAGGTCACCCCCAGCCGCACGTCGGTCTTCAGTTGCACCAGCCGGCGCGACAGCGCCAGGATCTCGCGCCCGGCGCGCAGGCGTTCGCCGAGCGGCGTCTTGAGGATGCCGGCGCCGGCCATCACGGCATCCAGGTCGCCGTAGGCATTCAGCAGCCGCGCCGCGGTCTTCATGCCGACCTTGTCGACCCCGGGCACGCCGTCGGTCGGGTCGCCCATCAGCGCCAGCAGGTCGAGCATGCGCTCGGGCGCGACGCCGAAGCGCGCGCGCACCCAGGCATCGTCGTGCCACTCGCCCTTGAAATGATCCCACACCAGGGCGCCGTCCGCTATCAAGCAGTGCAGGTCCTTGTCGGTGGTGGCGACGATCGCCTCGCCGCGCCCTTCCACCAGCCAGCGCGTGACGCCGGTGGCGATCACGTCGTCGGCCTCGACTTCCGGGATCGTCACCACGTGCAGGCCGACCTCGCGCAGGCGCTGGTGGAAGCCCGGCAGCGCATCGCGCAGGTAGGACGGCATCGGCGCCCGGCCCTCGCGGTAGCGCGGGTACAGCGCATGGCGCCAGTTGTCGCCGCCGTAGTCGAAGGCGGCCAGCACATGGGTCGGCGCATGCGCCTCCAGCACGTTGCGGAACGAGGACAGCGCGTGACGCAGCGCGATGCTGGCCTTCAGGTCCGAGTCCGGCTCCGGACTGGCCTCGTACACGCGGCGCACGATATTCAGGCCGTCAATGGCGAGCAGCTTGGCCATGTCGGGGTGATGCTCCTTGCTTGTGACGCTGTTTATTTGACGAAGTCGTACTGGCCGCCGCGTTCGAGCGCCTGGCGGTAGGCCGGGCGCGCGTGGATGCGTTCGAGGAAGGCGACCAGGTTCGGGTAGCGCCCATCGAGCCCGCCGCGCGACGCGGCCGCTTCCAGCGGGAAGCTCATCTGGATATCGGCCGCCGAGAACTGGCTGCCGGTGAACCAGGTGCGCTTGCCCAGCTCCGCTTCCAGGTAGCCGAGGTGGCGGTCGATCTGCGGCTGCACGAAGGTAGCTACCACCTTGTCGGCGATGCCGCGCGCGATCGGACGCACGAAGAACGGTGCCGGACCGTTGGCCACGCGGTCGAACACCAGCTTGAGCAGCAGCGGCGGCATAATCGACCCCTCGGCGTAGTGCAGGAAATACGTATACAGCAGGCGCTCGGGCGTGCCCGGCGCCGGCGCCAGGGCCGACCCTTCCGCGCCAACGCCGTGGCGTTCGACCAGGTACTCGACGATGGCGCCCGACTCGGCCACCACGGTGTCGCCATCGCCGATCACCGGCGATTTGCCCAGCGGGTGCACGGCGTGCAGCTCGGGCGGCGCCAGCATCGTCTTCGGGTCGCGCTGGTATTTTTTGATCTCGTAGGCCAGGCCAAGTTCCTCCAGCAGCCACAAGATGCGCTGGGAGCGGGAGTTGTTCAGGTGATGAACGATGATCATGGTCAATTCCAACTGAGAAAATGACGCTAGCTTAGCATTGTTGTGCAAATACCCAAAGGCATCAGCAAATCTGACAATTTATATTGTGAACAAGCAATATTTCGTTATACTCGCTCCCTCCCTGATAGACCGTCAATGTCAGTTCAAGCACCCTTGAGCTGCCGATAACTTGCGCCCCTACCCCCGCCATGCTCCTATCCCGACTTAATATTTCACAAAAACTGGGCCTGCTGACCCTGATCACCGGCATCGGCATCCTTGCCGTCGCCGCCGTCTTCCTGCTGTCCGAACGCCACCTGATCGAGGAGGAGCGCGGCCGCACCGTGCGCCAGGCGGTCGACGTCGCCAGCGGCGTGGTGACACGCTACCAGCAGCTCGCCGCCAGCGGCGCCATGCCCGAAGCCCAGGCCAAGCGCGAGGCGCTGGAGGCGCTGC
>JAKOOD010000510.1 GCA_022701635.1 Burkholderiaceae bacterium
GCAGCGCCGTCTTGTTGGCGTAGCGGGCATAGATGCTGGCCTTGCCGGCGCGCGCATCCTGGGCGACCTGGTCGCAACTGGTGCCTTCGTATCCGGATGCCAGGAACAGGCGGGTGGCGGCGTCGAGCAGGCGCTCATCCACATCGCCCTTGCGCGACAAGGGCGGCCTCCCGCCTGCCCCGCGCCGGATCGGCTCTGCTGCGTTCATAGATTTCCTTCCAAAACCCTGCGTGAAAATTGCCAAACGTGCTAGACTGAACCGTTCAGTTCAGTTCTAAGCCGTCGTCGTTCCCGAATTTTACGCGGGTCCCACCAGAGAAAGGAAATACCATGTCCGAAGCAGTCCATCCCTTCCATTTATCGATCCCCCAAGCCGAACTCGACGACTTGCGGATGCGCCTGGCGCGCACGCGCTGGCCGGACCCGGAAACCGTCGACGATACCAGCCAGGGCCCGCAACTGGCGAAGCTGCAAGCGCTGGCCGCGCGCTGGCAGGACGGCTACGACTGGCGCCGCTGCGAGCGCCTGTTGAACGATGCCGGCCAATACCGCACCGAGATCGACGGCCTGGACATCCATTTCCTGCACGTGCGCTCGCCCGAGCCCGGGGCGATTCCGCTGCTCCTGACCCACGGGTGGCCCGGTTCGGTATTGGAGTTCCGCAAGGTGATCGGTCCGCTGACCGACCCGGTCGCGCATGGCGGCGACGCGCGCGACGCCTTCCACGTCGTGATCCCCTCGCTGCCGGGGTTCGGCTTTTCCGGCAAGCCGACCGCCACCGGCTGGAACATCGGGCGCATCGCCGCGGCATGGACCACGCTGATGACGCGCCTGGGTTACACGCGCTGGGCCGCGCAGGGCGGCGACTGGGGCGCGGCGGTCACCGCCACCCTCGGCTACATGGCGCCGCCGGCGCTGATCGGCATCCACCTGAACATGGTGATGTTTCACCCGACCGACGAGGAGCGCGCCGCCGCCAGCCCGGAAGAGCAAGCCATGCTCGACACCGCGCGCCGCTACGACGATGCATTCTCGGGTTACTTCAAGGTCCAGGCCACGCGTCCACAATCGGTCGGCTTCGGGCTGGCCGATTCGCCGGTCGGCCTGGCGGCATGGATCTACGCCCTGTTCCAGGACGTGTCGGACAGCGGCGCCGATGCCGAAAGCGTGTTCGAGCTCGACGACCTGATCGACGACATCATGCTGTACTGGCTGGGCAACGCCGGCGCCAGCTCGGCGCGCCTGTACTGGGAAGCGATGCGGGCGATGCGCGAGGGCGGCATGCCGTCGGCGCCGATGCAGACGCCGGCCGCGATCAGCATGTTCCCGGGCGAGCAGCTCAGGCTGTCGAAGCGCTGGGCCGAGCGCCGTTTCGCGCGGCTCGTCCATTTCAATGAACTGGACCAGGGCGGTCACTTCGCGGCAATGGAGCAGCCGGCCGCGTTCACCGACGAGGTGCGCGCCGCCTTCCGCTTCGCGCGCGGCTGATCAGCCCTCGATCGGCACCCAGCGCGATCCGGCGCGGTGGCTGGCCAGCACCGCATCGATGAAACGCATCCCGCCCACGCCATCCTCCACCGTGGGCAGCCAGGCGGCGTCGGGCGGCACCGGCAGTCCGGCGTCGAGCGCGTGGATCTGCGCCGCCGCATCGCGGTACAGCTGGGCGAAGGCTTCCAGGTAACCTTCCGGATGCCCGTTCGGGATGCGCGTCGCCGCTTCCGCGGCCGCCCCGCGCACGCGTCCGCGCGTGAGGCGCTGCGCGCAGCCGCCCTGCGGCGTCAGCCACAGTTCGTTCGGCTGTTCCTGGTCGAAGGCCAGGCTGGCCGCCGTGCCGAACACGCGCAACTTCAGCGCATTCTCGCAGCCGGTCGCCATCTGGCTGGCCCACAGCGTGCCGCGCGCGCCGTTCGGGTAGCGCAGCATGACCTGCAGGTGGTCGTCCAGCGTGCGGTCCGGCGTAAAGGCGTGCAGCTCGGCCAGCAGCTCGCTCGGCTGCAGGCCGCTGACGAAGCCGGCGATGTGCCAGGCATGGGTGCCGATGTCGCCGGCACAGCCGGTCGGCCCGGCGCGGCGCGGGTCGTTGTGCCAGTTGGCGGCCTGGAAGGCGGGGTCCTGCTTGTCGAGTTCGGCCATCCAGTCCTGCGCATACTCCACATGCACCATGCGCACCGCGCCGATGGCGCCGGACGCCACCAGCTCGCGCGCATGGCGCACCATCGGGTAGCCGGTATAGGTGTGGGTGAGGGCGAACACCCGCTTGCGTGCGCGCGCCAGCGCGGCCAGCGCGAGGCCTTCGTCCAGCGATATGCCCAGCGGCTTGTCGCAGATGACGTGGATACCGGCTTCGAGGAAGGCCGTGGCCACCGGCGCGTGCAGGTGGTTCGGGGTGACGATGGCGACGGCGTCGATGCCGTCCGCGCGCGCGGCTTCGGCGCGCGCCATCTCGCGGTAGTCGGCATAGCAGCGCGCCGGGTCGAGCCGGATCGCGGCGCCGGACTCGCGCGAACGCGCCGCATCGCCGGACAGGGCGCCGGCCACCACTTCATAACAGTCGTCGAGGCGCGCCGCGATGCGGTGCACGGCGCCGATGAAGGCGCCCTGGCCGCCGCCGACCATGCCCAGGCGCAGCCTGCGTGGCATCGTGTTCGTCATGGCGCGATCCCCATCAAGGTGCGCAACTGGGCGCGGTCGGCGCCGCTGCCGGCAAAGTCGTCGAAGGCGCGTTCGGCCACGCGGATGATGTGGCGGCGGATGAAATCGGCGCCTTCGCGGGCGCCGTCTTCCGGGTGCTTGAGGCAGCACTCCCATTCGAGCACCGCCCAGCCGGCATAGTCGTACTGGGCCATTTTGGAGAAGATCGCCTTGAAGTCGATCTGGCCGTCGCCCAGCGAGCGGAAACGCCCGGCGCGCTCGACCCAGTTGCCGTAGCCGCCGTACACGCCCTGGCGGCCATCCGGACGGAACTCGGCGTCCTTGACGTGGAAGGCCTTGATGCGCGTGTGGTAGATATCGATGAAGGCCAGGTAATCCAGCTGCTGCAGCATGAAGTGGCTGGGGTCGTACAGGATGCTGGCGCGCGGGTGGTTGCCGACCGCTTCCAGGAAGCGCTCGAAGGTGACGCCGTCGTGCAGGTCTTCGCCCGGATGCAGTTCGTAGCACAGGTCGACGCCGGCATCTTCGAAGGCGTCCAGGATCGGGCGCCAGCGCCGTGCCAGTTCGCCGAAGGCTTCCTCGACCAGGCCGGCCGGGCGCTGCGGCCACGGGTACAGGTAGGGCCAGGCCAG
>JAKOOD010000542.1 GCA_022701635.1 Burkholderiaceae bacterium
GTCCTGCATGTTTGGTCCCAGGCGCTCGTATTTGCGCCATACTTGGCTGATCTGTCACTTCATGGCCCAGCCGATGCCGACACCCCAGCGCCTGTTTTCCTTCCTCGTCCTGAGTGCCGCGCTGAGCAGCGGTGCGGCACACGCCGCGGACACGAATCTCCGCGAACGCATCGCCTTCAACGCCGACTGGCGTTTCAGCAAGGGCGACCCCGCCGGCAGTCCGCAGCAGCCGGCCGAGGCCGATCTCAAGAACGGTGTGCCGGCCGCGCAGGCCGGCTTCGACGACGCCGGCTGGCGCAAGCTGAACCTGCCGCACGACTGGGGCATCGAAGGACCGTTCAAGCAGGAATATCCGGGCGATACCGGCAAGCTGGCCTGGTGGGGCGTCGGCTGGTACCGCAAGCATTTCACGCTGCCGGCCGGCGACGCCGGGCGCCGCGTCTACCTCGACGTCGACGGCGCCATGTCGCATGCCGCGGTGTGGATCAACGGCCGCTACATCGGCGGCTGGCCCTACGGCTATGCCTCCTGGCGCGTCGACCTGACGCCGCACCTGAAGCCGGGCGGCGACAACGTGGTGGCGGTCCGCCTCGACAATCCACCGGAGTCGTCGCGCTGGTACCCGGGTGGCGGCATCTACCGCAACGTGTGGCTCGTCAAGACCGCGCCGGTCGCGGTCGCGCAGTACGGCACCCTCGTGACCACGCCCCAGGTGAGCGCGGCGGCGGCCACGGTCGACGTCCAGGTGACGCTGGATAACCACGGCGGCGACACCGAAGTGCAGGTCGCGACCGCCATCTATGCGCTCGACGCGAACGGCCGCCGCAGCGGCGCGCCGGTCGCGCGCAGGGAAGCCTCGGGCGTTGCCAAGGTCGCCAACGGACGCCAGGTGCAGCTGAGCCAGGCCTTGCAGGTGCCGCATCCGCGCCTGTGGAGTCCGGCCAGTCCGCAGCGCTATGTCGCGGTCAGCACGGTCCTCGACAAGGGGCGCGCGGTCGACGTGGTCGAGACGCCGTTCGGCATCCGCACCATCGCCTTCGACCCGCAGAAGGGTTTCCTGCTGAATGGCCAGCGCCTGCCGATCCAGGGCGTGTGCGACCACCACGACCTCGGCGCGCTCGGTACCGCGATCAATACGCGCGCGCTCGAACGCCAGCTCGAGATCTTGCGCGAGATGGGCGTCAACGCCATCCGCACCAGCCACAATCCGCCGGCGCCCGAACTGCTCGACCTGGCCGACCGCATGGGTTTCCTGGTGATGGACGAAGCCTTCGACGCCTGGCGCGAGAAAAAGACGCCGAACGACTACAACACCCTGTTCGACGCCTGGCACGAGAGAGACTTGCGTGCGATGATCCGGCGCGACCGCAACCACCCGAGCGTGATTGCCTGGAGCATCGGCAACGAGATCCCGGAACAGGGCCGGCCCGAGGGCTGGAAGCTGTCCGCGCGGCTGGCCGAGATCGCGCGCGGCGAAGACCGCACACGCCCCGTCACCTCGGCCTTCAACCACGTGGCCTCGGGCTATAACGGTTTCCAGGACACGGTCGACGTGTTCGGCTATAACTACAAGCCGAACGAGTACGCCAAGCTGCACGCCCATGCGCCGCACCTGCCGCTGCTGGGCAGCGAGACCGCATCGACGGTGAGCTCGCGCGGCGAGTACTTCTTCCCGGTCAGCGACGACAAGTCGAAGGGCCTCGCCAATTTCCAGGTCAGCAGCTACGACCTGACGGCGCCGCCGTGGGCGACCACGCCCGACGCCGAGTTCAAGGGCCAGGACGAGAACCCCTTCGTGGCCGGCGAGTTCGTATGGACCGGCTTCGATTACCTGGGCGAACCCACGCCCTACGGCAACGACGCGACCAACCTGCTGAACTTCACGGATCCGGCGCAGCAGCAGCGCATGGCGCAGCAGCTGGACGCCATGAAGAAGATCGCGGTGCCCTCGCGCAGTTCCTACTTCGGCATCGTCGACCTGGCCGGCTTCAAGAAGGACCGTTTCTACCTGTACCAGGCGCGCTGGCGCCCGGACCTGCCGATGGCGCACCTGCTGCCGCACTGGAACTGGCCGGAGCGCGTCGGCCAGGTCACGCCGGTGCACCTGTACACCTCGGGCGACGAGGCCGAGCTATTCCTGAACGGGAAGTCGCTCGGCCGCAAGAAGCGCAGTAGCGGCGAGTACCGGCTGCGCTGGGATGATGTCGTCTATCAGCCGGGCGAATTGCGCGCGGTGGTGTATAAAAACGGCAGGCGCTGGGCCGAGGACAAGGTCGCCACCAGCGGTCCGGCGGCGCGCCTGGCGCTGGAAGCGGACTGCAGTACGCTGCGCGCGGACGGCAGCGACCTTGCCTTCGTCACCGTGCGCATTATCGACAAGGACGGGCGGCCGGTACCGCGTACGCACGACCGCATCCGGTTCAGCCTGAGCGGGCCGGGCGAGATCGTCGCCACCGACAATGGCGATCCGACCAGCTTCGAATCCTTCCAGTCGCGCGAGCGCAATGCCTTCAACGGGCTGGCGCTGG
>JAKOOD010000547.1 GCA_022701635.1 Burkholderiaceae bacterium
CCCTGCTTACGGATGAGCAAGGGCGAACCGTGAGCGGCCAGCCGGCCGATCCGTGGACGGATACGCACGGCTGGCGCATGAACGGCACCTATCGCCGTCAATTGTCGTTCACGGACGAGTATGCGGCAGCCTCGCTCGGCAGCAAAGCCTATGCACTGGGCGTGACGTATCATCCGAAAGGCTGGACGCTCGACCTCGACGGCAACAGGCATGCGCTGGCGCCGGTCGCGCGCAGCGGCAACCGCCATGCGCTGCGCCTGGACGGTAACGCGGTGCAGGGCACGGTGCGGTGCGAGGGTGAGCTGGTGCACGTGTTCAGCGGCGGCCAGCACCATGTGCTGACGTGGGAAGATCCGCTGGCCCATGCCGGCGAGCACGAAGCCGCCGGCGGGCGCCTGACCGCGCCGATGCCGGGCAAGGTGGTCGCGGTGATCGCCAGCGGCGGCCAGCAGGTCAAGAAGGGCGAGCCGCTGGTGATCATGGAAGCCATGAAGATGGAACACACGATCGCGGCGCCGAGCGACGGCCTGGTCGAGGAAATCCTGTACCAGGTCGGCGACCAGGTGGCCGACGGCGCCCCGCTGCTGGCCTTCAAGGCAGCGGCCTGATGCAAAACCCAGTAAATAATATAAATAATTAGGGGACGACAACCATGCGCATCTTGCTGTATCGGGGCGACGGGGTCATCGAGGCGTGGGCCCGCGACTTCGCCGCCGAGCTGCCGCATGCCGAGACCGTGGTCTGGCAGGAAGGGGAACGCGCCGCGCCGGGCGTTCAGTGCGATTACGCCGTGCTGTGGGCACCGACGCCCGCCCTGCTCGACCAGCTCTGGAATGTGAAAGCGATTTTCCTGATGGGTGCCGGGGCCGACGCCCTGCTGAAATTCGGCGACGCGCTGCCGCCGGTGCCGATCGTCCGCCTGGGCGATGCCGGCATGGCCGAGCAGATGGCGGAGTACGTCGCGCATGCGGTGCTGCGCTACTTCCGCCGTTTCGACGATTACGAACGGCAGGCGCGCGAGGGGCTGTGGCGACCGCTCGCGCTGCAGGACAAGAAGACCTTTACGGTCGGCGTGCTGGGACTCGGCAAGCTCGGCGCGCCGGTGGTGCGCACGCTGCGCCAGCTCGGCTTTCCGGTGCGCGGCTGGAGCCGCACGCCGAAGGACTTGCCCGGCATCGCCTGCTACGCCGGCATGGACCAGCTGGACGACTTCCTGGCCGGCACCCGGGTGCTGGTCTGCATGCTGCCGCTGACGCCGGAGACCGGTAACCTGCTCGACCGCGCGCGCCTGTCGCGGCTGCCCGACGGCGCCTACCTGATCAACGTCGCGCGCGGCGCCCTGGTGGCCGAACCCGACCTGCTGGCGCTGATCCGCGCCGGCCACATCGCCGGCGCCACGCTGGACGTGTTCCGCAACGAGCCGCTGCCGGCGCCGCATCCGTTCTGGAGCGAGCCGCGCATCACCATCACGCCGCACATTTCCGCGCTGACGCTGCGCGAGGAAGCCGTGCGCCAGATCGCGGCCAAGATCAAGCTGCTCGAACAGGGCGAGACGGTCGCCGACGTGGTCGACCTTCAGAAAGGATACTGACATCATGAATTTGCCAAGCTACGTCAAGATCGTCGAAGTCGGCCCGCGCGACGGGCTGCAGAACGAAAAGGAAGCGGTATCGGCAGCCGTCAAGATCGCACTGGTCGACCGCCTTTCACGCGCAGGCTTTCCCAACATCGAGGCGGCTTCCTTCGTCTCGCCGAAATGGGTGCCGCAGATGGCGACCAGCAGCGAGGTCATGGCCGGCATCACCCGCCGTCCGGGCACGCTGTATTCGGCGCTGACGCCGAACATGCAGGGCTTCGAGGCGGCCCTCGCGGCGCGCGCCGATGAAGTCGTGATCTTCGGCTCGGCTTCGGAAGCCTTTTCGCAGAAGAACATCAACTGCTCGATCGCGGAATCGATCGCCCGCTTCGAGCCGGTGGCGCGGGCGGCTAAGGACCACGGGCTGCGCCTGCGCGGCAGCATCAGCTGCTCGTTCGGCTGCCCCTACCAGGGCGAGGTGCCGCTCGAGGCGGTAGCGGACGTGGTCGGCCGCATGCGCGACCTGGGCTGCGACGAGATCGACATCGCCGACACCATCGGCGTCTCGACGCCGCGCAAGACGCAGGCCGTGATGGAAACCGCGGCGCACGCCTTCGACCTGGCACGCATCGCCGGCCACTTCCATGATACCTACGGCCAGGCGCTGGCGAACATCTATGCCAGCCTGGAAGTCGGCGTGGCGATCTTCCACTCGTCGGTGTCGGGCCTGGGCGGCTGCCCGTATGCGAAGGGCGCGACCGGCAACGTGGCGACCGAGGATGTGATCTACATGCTGAACGGACTCGGGATCGAGACCGGGATCGACCTCGACCAGGTGGTGGATGCGGGAGCCTTCATTTCGCAGCAGCTCGGGCGCAAGGGCGCGAGCCGGGTTGGGAACGCCTTGCTGGCCAAGCGTGCCAGTTAAACTTTGGTAACGTCACGGGGGTCTCGAAAACCGTAGCGAGCATCGCAGGCCGAACCTGCTGCCACGCAGTAGGTCTGCGAGGCCCCACCACCACAGAAATGAAAAAAGCCGACGATTTCTCGTCGGCTTTTTTCATGCTTACTGCTGAATACTGGTCGGAGTACAAGGATTCGAACCTTGGACCCCCTGGTCCCAAACCAGGTGCGCTACCGGGCTGCGCTACACTCCGAAGACAGCAATCATAACCGTCGGAACAGATTCGGTCAAGGAATGTGCCGATAAATATGCAAATGCGATGCGGAAGCGGTTTCCGGGCATAAGCGTGGCGTCGGTACAAGAAATGCTGCCGCCGTGCCGGAACGCCTGCCGCCGCTATGAACGGGGACTACTCGCCCTTGATCTGCAGCGCCCGTTCGTACAGCGCGTTCTTTTTCTTGCCCGTGATCTGCGCCGCCAGGCTGGCCGCCTGCTTCACCGAGCACTCGGCCAGCAGGATGTTGAGGATGCGCTCGGCCTCGGCGTCGCCGGCATCGGTGTCCTGCGTCGCGCCCTCGACCAGCACCACGAATTCGCCGCGCTCGCGGTTGGCGTCGGCCTTGACCCAGGCCAGTGCCTCGCCGATCGTGCAGCGGTGGATCTCTTCGAACAGCTTCGACAGTTCGCGCGCAAACACCACTTGCCGTTCCGGTTCGAACACCGCCGCCAATGCCTCGACACAGTCGGCGATGCGATGCGGTGCCTCATAGATCACGAGCGTCGCCGCCATCGACTTGAGCGTACTCAGTTCCGATTCGCGCTGCTTGGCCTTGGCCGGCAGGAAGCCGACAAAATGGAAGCGGTCGTTCACCAGGCCGCTGGCGGACAGCGCCGTGATCGCCGCCGAGGCACCCGGCACCGGCACCACGTTCAGGCCGGCCGCGCGCACGGCGTCGACGACGCGCGCGCCCGGGTCGGACACGGCCGGCGTGCCGGCGTCGGACACCAGCGCCACGCGTTCGCCCGCGTGCAGGCGCGCGATCAACTTCTCGGCCGCTTCGCGTTCGTTGTGCTGGTGCGCCGCGACCATGTGCTTGGCTAAACCGAAGCGCGTGAGCAGGGCGCCGGTCTTGCGCGTGTCTTCGCAGGCCACCACGTCGGCCAGCAGCAGCACGTGCAGCGCGCGCAGGGTGATGTCGGTGACGTTACCGATGGGTGTGGCCACCACGTACAGCGTTGCGGTAGGATAGGACTGCTGGGCGGCTTCGCCCAGTACGGGCAAGTGGGCAATCTGGGTGGACTGGGTTTCTGTCATTTGGAGATCGGATGCTGATAAAAAGTCTCAAGGCCTGGCGCAAGGACGGTGAGTCCGGCCCGGTGCGCGCATGGTTCGCTTGCTTGTTCGCTGGCCTGCTGCTGTCGGGCTGCAGCACGGTATGCCTCGAGCCGGAGGAATTGTGCGCGTCCGGCAACGCAAACACAAGCCTGCATCCGCGCGCGTCCGCCGTGTTGGCGCCAGAGGCGCCCGCAGCGGCACCTGCGCCTGCACCGGCGCTCGACCCCGTGGACCCGGTGCGCACCGCGCCGATCTACCTGCCCGGCCGGGATGCCGGCGCGCCTGGTCTCTCCAATCCCGCCCCCAATTCCGCCGCCAGTCCGGCCACCGGCACGGCGCGCATCGCGCTGCTGCTGCCGCTGACGTCCCCGAGCCTGGGCGCTGCCGCCGAGGCGGTGCGCGCCGGCTTCATGGCCGCGGCCGAGCGCGACGGCGCCGGCATCCAGGTCGACGTCGTGCCCACCAGCGACAATGCCGACGAGGCGCTGGCCACCTACACCCGCGCCGGCGCCGCGCACGACATCATCGTCGGCCCGCTGTCGCGGCCGGCGGTCGGCGCGCTGATCGCCAGCGGCAAGGTCGACAAGCCGACCGTCGCCCTGAACCACCCCGAAGTGCGCGGCATGCTGCCGCCGCGCATGCTGGTGGCCGGCCTGTCGATCGAGGACGAGGCGCGCCAGGCGGCCGAATGGGCGGCGCGCGAACATCCGCACGGACGCGTCTTGATCCTGACCGGCAGCCCGGCCTGGGCCCAGCGCGCCGCCGGCGCCTTCGAGGCGCGCTGGAGCGAGCTCGGCCATACCGGCCAGCGCTTCGCCCTGCCCTCGAGCGACGGCCGGGTCGACCCGGCCCTGCTGCAAGACCTCAAGGCACGCCTGGAAGTCGATCCGCCCGAGCTGCTGTTCGCCGCCGTCGACGTGGCCGAATTGCGCCAGGTCCGCACCTTCGTCGGCGCCACGCTGCCCGTGTATGGTGGCGCCTCGATCAATCCCGGCCGCACGCCCGGCCTCGGCGCCACCGAACTGGACGGCATCCACGTGGTCGACCTGCCCTGGCTGGTGCTGCCGGACCACCCGGCGGTGATGCTCTACCCGCGCCAGGCCGATCCGGAAACCCCACTCTACATGCAGCGCCTGTACGCGCTCGG
>JAKOOD010000556.1 GCA_022701635.1 Burkholderiaceae bacterium
CCGAGCGCGCGAAGCAGGGTCCGATCCGCACCGTCACCGCTTCGCCGGACGCCGAACTCGGCCGCAAACGCGTCGCCGCCACCCAGTTGATCGCCGCCTACCGTTACCTCGGCTCGCGCTGGGCCAACCTGGACCCGCTGCAGCGCCAGGAACGTCCGCCCCTGCCGGAACTCGACCCAAGCTTCTACGGCTTCACCGAAGCCGACATGGACACCGTCTTCAACATCAGCAACACCTATTTCGGCAAGGAAAGCGCATCGCTGCGCGACCTGCTGAACATGCTGCGCGATACCTATTGCCGTTCGATCGGCGCTGAATTCATGTACGTCAGCGACCCGACCGAAAAGCGCTGGCTGCAGGAAAAGCTGGAATCGATCCGCTCGACCCCGGCCTTCACCGCTGAAAAGAAAAAGCACATCCTCGAGCGCCTGACCGCGGCCGAAGGCCTGGAACGCTACCTCCACACCAAGTACGTCGGCGCCAAGCGCTTCTCGCTGGAAGGCGGCGAATCCTTCATCGCCTCGATGGACGAAGTGATCCAGCGCGCCGGTGAGCAGGGCGTGCAGGAAATCGTCATCGGCATGGCCCACCGCGGCCGCCTGAACGTGCTGGTCAACACCCTGGGCAAGGCCCCGTCCGAGCTGTTCGAGGAATTCGAAGGCAAGCACGCCGACGACCTGCCGTCCGGCGACGTGAAATACCACCAGGGCTTCTCGAGCGACATCACGACCCCGGGCGGCCCGGTCCACCTGTCGCTGGCGTTCAACCCGTCGCACCTGGAAATCGTCAACCCGGTCGTCGAAGGCTCGGTCAAGGCGCGCATGGAACGCCGCGGCGACCGCCTCGGCAAGGAAGTGCTGCCGATCCTGGTGCACGGCGACGCCGCCTTCGCCGGCCAGGGCGTGGTCATGGAAACCCTGAACCTGGCCCAGACCCGCGGCTACGGCACCGGCGGTACCGTCCACCTGGTCATCAACAACCAGATCGGCTTCACCACCTCCGACCCGCGCGACGCGCGCTCGACCCTGTATTGCACCGACGTCGTCAAGATGATCGAGGCACCGGTGCTGCACGTGAACGCCGACGATCCGGAAGCGGTCGTGCTGGCCACGCAAATCGCGATGGACTACCGCACCGAGTTCCACAAGGACGTGGTGGTCGACATCATCTGCTACCGCAAGCTGGGCCACAACGAGCAGGATACCCCGGCGCTGACCCAGCCGCTGATGTACAAGAAGATCGCCAAGCACCCGGGCACCCGCAAGATGTACGCGGACAAGCTGGCCGCGCAGAACACCATCGCCGCCGACGGCGGTGACCAGCTGGTCGCCGAATACCGCGCCGCGATGGACGCCGGCAAGCACACCACCGACCCGGTGCTGACCGACTTCAAGAACAAGTACGCCGTCGACTGGGCGCCGTTCCTGAACAAGAAGTGGACCGATGCCGCCGACACCGCGGTGCCGCTGACCGAGCTGAAACGCCTGGCCCAGCGCATCACCAGCGTGCCGGAAAACTTCAAGCTGCACTCGCTGGTCGAGAAAGTGCTGGGCGACCGTTCCAAGATGGGCCAGGGCGAGATGAACCTCGACTGGGGCATGGGCGAACACCTGGCCTACGCCTCGCTGCTGGCCTCGGGCTACGCCGTGCGCCTGTCGGGCCAGGACGCCGGCCGCGGCACCTTCGTGCACCGCCACGCCGTGCTGCACGACCAGAACCGCGAGCGCTGGGACCAGGGCATCTACCTGCCGCTGGCCAACGTGTCGGAAAACCAGGCCAACTTCACCGTGATCGACTCGGTGCTGTCGGAAGAAGCGGTGCTGGGCTTCGAATACGGCTACTCGACCGCCGAACCGAACACCCTGACCATCTGGGAAGGCCAGTTCGGCGACTTCGTCAACGGTGCCCAGGTCGTGATCGACCAGTTCATCGCTTCCGGCGAAGTGAAGTGGGGCCGCGCCTCGGGCCTGGTGCTGATGCTGCCGCACGGCTACGAAGGCCAGGGTCCGGAGCACTCGTCGGCCCGTATCGAGCGCTTCCTGCAGCTGTGCGCCGACCACAACATGCAAGTCGTGCAGCCGACCACCGCCGCCCAGATCTTCCACCTGCTGCGCCGCCAGATGGTGCGCCAGTTCCGCAAGCCGCTGGTGATCTTCACGCCGAAGTCGCTGCTGCGTAACAAGGACGCCGGCTCGGCGCTGACCGACCTGGCCAAGGGCGGTTTCCAGACCGTGATCCCGGAACTGGACGACAAGATCGACGCCAACAAGGTCAAGCGCGTGATCGCCTGCTCGGGCAAGGTCTACTACGACCTGGTCAACGCACGCAAGACGCGCGGCGTCAGCGACACCGCCATCATCCGTATCGAGCAGCTGTATCCGTTCCCCCACAAGGCATTCGCGGCAGAGCTGAAGCGCTACCCGAACGCCAACGAAGTCGTGTGGGCGCAGGACGAGCCGCAAAACCAGGGTCCGTGGTTCCAGATCCAGCACAACCTGTTCGAGAGCATGGAAGCGGGCCAGCGCCTGGCCTATGCCGGCCGTCCGGCTTCCGCCGCGCCTGCCGTCGGTTACGCCGACAAGCACATCGCGCAGCAGAAGGAACTGCTGGATACCGCGTTCTCGAAATTGAAGGGGTTCATCCTCACCAAGTGAGAATGAAGGGAGCCACACGCTGCGCGTGCGGCTCCCGCCCAAGTAATCAACGGCTTGTTCAAGTTACACGATAACCCCATGCTGCAGGTGGAGCACATGCGACACGGGGTTTTTACAGCACAAATATTGGAGTTTTCTAAATGGCACAAATCGAAGTCAAGGTCCCCCAGCTGTCGGAATCGGTCGCAGAAGCGACCCTGCTGTCGTGGCACAAGAAGGTCGGCGAATCCGTTTCGCGCGACGAGAACATGATCGACATCGAGACCGACAAGGTGGTCCTGGAACTGCCGGCACCGTCCGCCGGCGTGATCGTGCAGCTGATCAAGGCCGACGGCGCCACCGTCGTTGCCGGTGAAACCATCGCGATCATCGATACCGAAGCCTCGGCCCAGACCAGCCCGATCTCGATCAGCGCCGCGCCGGTCGCCAACGCCCCGGCCGCCGCTGCCGCACCGCATTCGACCCCGGCCGCCACCGGCGCCGCGCCGGCTGCCGGCAGCAAGTCCGACGTCGCCATGCCGGCCGCCGCCAAGATCCTGGCCGACAACAACCTGAGCACTTCGGATGCCAGCGGCACCGGCCGTGACGGCCGCGTGACCAAGGGTGATGCCCTGGCCGCCGTCGCCAACAAACCAGCCGGCGGCGCTGCACCGGCACCGGCACCGGCCGCACCGGCTCCGCTGCAGCAGCAGGCACCGAAGGCGGTCCTGCCGCAAGTGGCTGCCCCGTCCGCAAACCTGGGCGACCGTCCGGAAGAGCGCGTGCCGATGAGCCGCCTGCGCGCCCGTATCGCCGAGCGCCTGCTGCAGTCGCAATCGACCAACGCCATCCTGACCACCTTCAATGAAGTCAACATGAAGCCGGTCATGGACTTGCGCGCCAAGTACAAGGACAAGTTCGAGAAAGAGCACGGCGTCAAGCTGGGCTTCATGTCCTTCTTCGTCAAGGCCGCCGTCGCCGCCCTGAAGAAGTACCCGATCGTCAACGCGTCGGTCGACGGCAACGACATCATCTATCACGGCTACTTCGACATCGGCATCGCCGTCGGCTCGCCGCGTGGCCTGGTGGTGCCGATCCTGCGCAACGCCGACCAGATGTCGATCGCCGACATCGAGAAGAAGATCGGCGAATTCGGCCAGAAAGCCAAGGACGGCAAGCTGACCCTGGAAGACCTGACCGGCGGTACTTTCTCGATCTCGAACGGCGGCACCTTCGGCTCGATGCTGTCGACCCCGATCATCAACCCGCCGCAGTCGGCGATCCTGGGCGTGCACGCGACCAAGGACCGTGCCGTGGTCGAGAACGGCGAGATCGTGATCCGTCCGATGAACTACCTGGCCATGTCCTACGACCACCGCATCATCGACGGCCGCGAAGCCGTGCTGGCCCTGGTCGCCATGAAGGACGCGCTGGAAGATCCGTCGCGCCTGCTGCTCGACCTGTAATCACCTCGGGAGACCTGCGCTGCGCCCTGCGCAGCGCAGGTCGGACAGGGCCGAAGGCCCGGTCAATCCCAGTCGGCCAGGGCGTTTCAGCCTGGTCGGTTCGTTCGCTGTTCGATGGAGGGCGTCACCATGATTGCCGATGAAATCAAGCGTTTGCACGAACTGCACCAGGCCGGCGCCCTGACCGATGCCGAATTCGAACAGGCCAAGGCGAAGATCCTGTCGTCCGCCAATATGCGCCTGGACAAGGCCGGCGGCACGGCCGGCGCCGGCAGCTTCGGCGCCGAGCTGAATGCCCTGCGCCGTTCGCGCACCGACCGCTGGCTGAGCGGCGTGTGCGGCGGCCTGGCACGGGCCTCGGGTGTCGATGCGTGGGTATGGCGGCTGGTATTCGTGCTGTTCACCCTCACATTCGGATTTGGCGCGGTGGTTTATTTGTTGTTGTGGATCTTCGTACCTGAAGAGTAAAAAGAACACGAATCCCCAGGACCGTCGCTCCTGCGCAGGCAGGGGACCAAGTGTTGTTCGCGTCGACGAAACGCCGGCAAACTTGGGTCCCTGCCTTCACAGGGACGACGGGCAGGTGGTAAAAAAGGAAAGAATTGATGAGCACCGAAAAACAATTTGACGTCGTCGTGATCGGCGGCGGCCCCGGCGGCTATGTGGCTGCCATCCGTGCAGCGCAGCTGGGCTTCAAGGTCGCCTGTATCGACGACGCGCAGAACGCCAAGGGCGGTCCGGCCCTGGGCGGCACCTGCACCAACGTCGGCTGCATCCCGTCGAAGGCGCTGCTGCAGTCGTCCGAGCACTTCGAGCATGCCGGCCATGCCTTCAAGGAGCACGGCATCAACGTGCAGGGCCTGCAACTCGACCTGGGCCAGATGCTCAAGCGCAAGGACGGCGTGGTCAAGGCCAACAATGACGGCATCGTCTACCTGTTCAAGAAGAACAAGGTCACCTTCTTCCATGGCCGCGGCACCCTGGCCGGCAAGGCTGGCGAAGGCTTCACCGTCAACGTCACCGGTCAGGCCACCGACACCCTGACCGCCAAGAACGTGATCGTCGCCACCGGCTCCAACCCGCGCGAACTGCCGGGCGCACCGTTCGACGAGAAGGTCATCCTGTCGAACACCGGCGCGCTGGCCATCGATGCCGTTCCGGGCAAGCTGGGCGTGATCGGCGCCGGCGTGATCGGCCTGGAAATGGGTTCGGTCTGGCGCCGCCTGGGCGCCGACGTCACCGTGCTGGAAGGCCTGCCGGCCTTCCTGGGCGCGGTCGACCAGCAGATCGCCAAGGAAGCGCAGAAGGCCTTCACCAAGCAGGGCCTGGCGATCCACCTGGGCGTCAAGATCGGCGCGATCACCAACCGCGGCAACGACGTCACCGTCGAGTACAGCGACGCTGCCGGCACCGCGCAAACCGCCACCTTCGACCGCCTGATCGTCTCGATCGGCCGCGTGCCGAACACCAATGGCCTGGGCTTCGAGTCGGTCGGCCTGCAGCTCGACGAGCGCGGCTTCATCGCCGTCGACGACGAGTGCCGCACCGGCGTGCCGGGCATCTGGGCAGTGGGCGACGTCGTGCGCGGCCCGATGCTGGCGCACAAGGCGGAAGAAGAGGGTGTCGCGGTTGCCGAGCGCATTGCCGGCCAGCATGGCCACGTCAACTTCAACACCATTCCGTGGGTGATCTACACCTCGCCGGAAATCGCCTGGGTCGGCCGCACCGAAGAGCAGCTCAAGAAGGACGGCGTGGCCTACAAAGCCGGTACCTTCCCGTTCATGGCCAACGGCCGTGCGCGCGCGCTGGGCGACACCACCGGCATGGTGAAAGTCATCGCCGATGCCGCGACCGACGAGATCCTGGGCGTGCACATCGTCGGCCCGGTCGCTTCCGAGCTGATCTCGGAAGCCGTGGTCGCGATGGAGTTCAAGGCGTCGGCCGAAGACATCGCCCGCATCTGCCACGCGCACCCGACCCTGTCGGAAGCCACCAAGGAAGCCGCGCTGGCCGTCGACAAGCGTTCGCTGAACTTCTAAGCAACAGGACGGCATCTGCCGTTGTAGGGTGGGCACCCTGTGCCCACGCGGAAGCTTGCGCCATGGCCGGCGTCCGCGTGGGCGCGGCGTGCCCACCCTACGTTTTGATAGAACATCCCATGAATGTCCAAGAGTATTACCAGCACGCGCTGACCGAGCGCGGTTTCAAGTCCGATGCAGCCCAGCAGCGCGCAGTGGACCGCCTGCAGCAGGCGTACGACGACTGGGTAAATTACAAGGCCCAGCGGTCGTCCGCTTTCAAGCGCCTGATCAACCGTCCCGACGTCCCGCAGGGCGTCTACATGTGGGGCGGGGTGGGGCGCGGCAAGTCCTTCCTGATGGACAGCTTTTATTCGGTGGTGCCGGTGGTGCGCAAGACGCGCCTGCACTTCCACGAATTCATGCGCGCCGTGCACCGCCAGCTGGACGAGTTGAAGGGCGTGGAGGATCCGCTGGTCGAAGTCGCCAAGCGCATCGCCAAGAAATA
>JAKOOD010000557.1 GCA_022701635.1 Burkholderiaceae bacterium
ACCCGACGGAGATACCGATGTTCGAACTTTTCACCCCCGGGCGCACCGGCCGGTCGTTCCTGGCCACCACGCCCAACCGCTGGGACTGGGCCCTGCTGCCGCTGGTGCTGGCGCTGCTGGCGCTGGCCGCCTATGGCGCCATGCAGATGACCCGTCCCTTCGTGCTCGGCCAGCCGACCCCGATCGCGCTCGACCCGGGCTACCTGCCCTACTATCTGCTGCGCACCATCCTGCGCATGTTCAGCGCGCTCGGCTGCGCGTTATTGTTTACCTTCGTGTTCGCGGTGGTGGCCACGCGCTGGCGCGCCGCCGAGAAGGTGCTGGTGCCGCTGCTCGACGTGCTGCAGTCGGTGCCGATCCTGGGCTTCCAGGCGATCGCCATCGCGCCCTTCATCGCCCTCTTCCCCGGCAACCTGCTGGGGGTCGAATGCGCGGCCGTGTTCGCGATCTTTACCTCGCAGGCATGGAACATGGCCTTCAGCCTGTACCAGTCGATGAAGACGATCCCGCCGGAACTGGCGGAAGCGGCGCGCGTGTTCCGGCTGTCGGCCTGGCAGCGCTTCTGGCGGCTGGAACTGCCTTATGCCATGCCGGCGCTGCTGTGGAACATGATGATGTCGATGTCCGGCGGCTGGTTCTTCCTGGTGGCCGCCGAGGCGATCTCGGTGGCCGGCCAGGACATCAAACTGCCCGGTATCGGCGCCTGGATCGCGGTGGCGATCGAGCAGAAGAACGGCAGCGCGATCGCCTGGGCCATCGGCGCCATGTTCGCCGGCATCCTGCTGTACGACCAGCTGTTCTTCCGCCCGCTGCTGGCCTGGGCCGACAAATTCCGCTTCGAGGAGTCGCAGGGCGAGCACGCCCAGCAATCCTGGCTGCTCGACTGGGGTCGGCGCAGCGTCTGGCTGCGCGCCTTCAGCGAACGCGTGTGGGCGCTGCTCGGGCGCACGCTGGGCTGGTTTGCCGCAGCGCCGGAC
Source organism: Burkholderiaceae bacterium (assembly GCA_022701635.1). Lineage (GTDB taxonomy): Bacteria > Pseudomonadota > Gammaproteobacteria > Burkholderiales > Burkholderiaceae_D > Telluria > Telluria phyllosphaerae. The sequence goes on from JAKOOD010000557.1 coordinate 978, forward strand.
AGCACCGCGGCCGCGCCGTCGCGGCCGCGTTTCGCGCTCGGTCCGCGTGCGGTCGACGCCCTCCTGCTGGCGCTGGCGCTGCTGGGCGGCTGGCGCTTTCTGTTGTTCATCCATGCGCAGGTCGGCTGGGGCGAGACGCTGCGCGTGGTCGGCCTGGGCGCCATCACGCTGGCGCGCGTGATGCTGCTGATCGGCCTGGCCTCGCTGGTGTGGGTGCCGCTGGCGGTATGGATCGGCTTGCGCCCGGTGTATGCGCAAAAGGTGCAGGCGCTGGCGCAGTTCCTGGCGGCCTTCCCGGTCAACCTGATGTTCCCGATCGTGGTGTACGCGATCGTGCATTTCCACCTGAACGCCAACGTCTGGCTCAGCCCCCTGATGGTGTTCGGCACCCAGTGGTACATCCTGTTCAACGTGGTGGCGGGCGCCTCCACGCTGCCGACCGAGCTGCGCCTGGCGGCCGACAACCTCGGCCTGCGCGGCTGGCTGAAATGGAAGCGGGTGTACCTGCCGGCCGTGTTCCCGAGCTTTATCACCGGCGCCATCACCGCCAGCGGCGGTTCGTGGAATGCCAGCATCGTGGCGGAGTACGTCACCTGGGGCAAGACCTCGCTGGTCGCCGATGGCCTGGGCAGCTACATCAAGGAGATGACCGATGCCGGCGACTTCCACCGCATCGCCCTCGGCATCGGGGTGATGTGCGTGTTCGTGATGCTGTTGAACCGCTTCTTCTGGCGCAGGCTGTACCTGCTGGCCGAAGACCGCGGCCGTTGATTGAAAGGAGTCCACGACATGACCCATCTGGTAGAACTGAAAGGCGTCTCGAAAGCCTTCCGCAGCGCCGACGGCGCCCCTCGCACCATCCTCGACGGCGTCGACTTCACCCTGGCCGACGGCGAGATCGTCGCCATGCTCGGCAAGTCCGGCTCCGGCAAGTCGACCCTGCTGCGCATCGTCGCCGGCCTGGTACCGGCCGACGGCGGCCAGGTCCACTACCGCGGCCGGCCGATCGGCGGCCCGCTGGCCGGCGTGGCGATGGTGTTCCAGTCCTTTGCTTTATTCCCCTGGCTGACGGTGCAGCAGAACGTCGAACTCGGCCTGGAAGCGCAGGGCGTGGCGCCGGCCGTGCGCCGCGAGCGCGCGAATGCCATGCTCGACCTGATCGGCCTGTCCGGCTTCGGCGGCGCGCTGCCGCGCGAACTGTCGGGCGGCATGCGCCAGCGCGTCGGCATCGCGCGGGCGCTGGTCACGCACCCGGACGTGCTGCTGATGGACGAAGCCTTTTCGGCGCTCGACGTGCTGACCGGCGAGACGCTGCGCGGCGACATCCTCGACCTGTGGGACGGCAAGCGCATCCCGACGCGCGGCATCCTGGTGGTGTCGCACAACATCGAGGAGGCGGTGATGATGGCCGACCGCATCGTCATCATGGGGAGCGACCCGGGGCGGGTGCGCCACGAGATCCGCATCGACCTGCCGCGCCCGCGCAACGCCGACACCCCGGAAGTGCGCGCGCTGGTCGACGAAGTCTACGGCCTGATGACGATGCGGCCCGCCGCGACCGTGTCCGGCGCGGGGACGGCGCGCCCCGAGCTGCCCGATTACCGCCTGCCGGACGCCGACGTCGGCCGCATCGAGAGCGTGCTGGACCTGCTGGCCGGCGCCCCCTTCGACGGCCGCGCCGACCTGCCGCAGCTGTCCGAAGACACCGAGCTGCCGGACGAGGAATTGTTCCCGGCCTACGAGGCGCTCGGCCTGCTGGGGCTGGCGCGCGTGGAGCGCGGCGACATCACGCTGACGCCGCTGGGGCGGCGCTATGCGCTGGCCGGCCAGGCCCAGCGCCAGGCGCTGTTCGGACGCCAGCTGCTCAAGCACGTGCCGCTGGCGGCGCGCATCCACCGCGAACTCGAAGACGAAGCGAGCGGCACGCTGGCCGAGGAACCCTACCTCGAGCTGCTGGAAGACACGCTGGAAGCCGGCCAGGCCAAGCGCATGCTGGAAGTGGCGATCGAGTGGGGGCGCTACGGCGAACTGTATGAATACGATTACCGGACCGGCATGCTGAACGTGCCGCGCATTCAGCAAAACACACAGGCCTGACAGGAGCAACATGGAACCCGACGCCATCCTCGACGACGCCCCGTCGTCCGGCGACAACCGCCTCGACCGCAAGGTCGCCCTGACCGTGGCCCTGCTGGCTTCCTTCATGGGCGTGTGCAAGATCAAGGACGACAACATCGTGCAGGCCATGCAGCAGGCGCAGGCCGACAAGATCGACCACTGGGCCTTCTACCAGGCGCGCAACCTGCGCCAGGAACAGGCGCATACCACGCTGCTGCAGCTGCGGCTGGCCGCCTTGTCGCGGCCCGCCGCCGAGCAGGCCGGCTACGCTGCGGCAATCGCCGAGCTGCAGAAGCTGGAAATTGGCCAGGCGAAGAAGAAGGAAGAGATGCAGGCCCAGGCCAAGCAGGACCAGGCCACCTACGATGCGCTGAACTACCGCGACGACCAGTTCGACCTGAGCGACGCGGCATTGGCGCTGGCCTTGTCGCTGCTGGCGATCACCACGCTGACGCGCGAGCGCTGGCTGTACCTGGCGGCGCTGGTGCCTACCGGCGTGGGAGTGTTCTATGGGGTGGCGGGCTTGTCCGGGTTGCCGTTTCATCCGGCGTGGTTGACCGGGTGGTTGTCGTGAGCGCAGGCTCGAACGCGTGATTTGAACGCGTGGACGGGCAACCCGTCCAGGCTACCGGCGGCGCATGCGTTACCGGTAACGCGTAGGGTGGGCTCCCCGAGCCCACGCACAGGCACGCGTCATGCGAGCGTCCGCGTGGGCACGGGGTGCCCACCCTACGCTTCATGCGCCGGCAACCAAACCCAGCGTCCGCTTCTGCAACGCCACCAGCTCCCCGATCCCCTTCTCCGCCAGGTCCAGCAAACGGTTCATCCCGGCCCGGTCGAACGCCGCCCCTTCCGCCGTCCCCTGCACTTCGATGAAATGCCCGGCCTCGGTCATCACCACGTTCATGTCGGTGTCGCAGCCCGAATCCTCGATGTAGTCGAGGTCCAGCACCGGCACCCCGCCGACCACGCCGACCGAGATCGCGGCCACGAAGTGGCGCACCGGGACCGCCGGGATCAGGCCGGCCGCGACCAGGCGCGAAAAGGCGTCGTAGGCGGCGACCATGGCGCCGGTGATCGAGGCGGTGCGGGTGCCGCCGTCGGCCTGGATCACGTCGCAGTCGAGGTGCAAGGTGCGCTCGCCGAACGCTTCCAGGTCGAACGCGGCGCGCAGCGAGCGGCCGATCAGGCGCTGGATTTCCTGGGTGCGGCCGGACTGCTTGCCGCGCGCGGCTTCGCGGTCCATGCGCGAGTGGGTCGAGCGCGGCAGCATGCCGTATTCGGCGGTCAGCCAGCCCTGCCCCTTGCCCTTCAGGAAGCCGGGCACGCGGTCTTCGATGCTGGCGGTGCAGATCACCTTGGTGTCGCCGCACTCGATCAGTACCGAGCCTTCGGCGTGCTTGGTGTAGGCGCGGGTCAGGCGCACGCTGCGCAGCTGGTCGACGGTACGGCCGCTGGGGCGGGTGGCATTGCTCATGGGGTTTCCTTTGCGTTGTTATTTGAGTAGCTGGGACGATTTCTCGATGGCGCCGCGGATCTCGGCGATCGCCTTTTCGATGTCGTCCTCGTCGAACGGATCGCTGTCCTTGTCCTTGTCCTTGTCCTTGTCCTTGTCCTTGTCCTTGTCCCTGCCCGGCCCCGGCGGCTGGCCGGCATCGTCGATCCGCGAATTCACCTCGCCTTCCGACAGCATCTGGGTCGAGACCACGCTGTCGTCGCCGCCGGCGAAAGCGGCGCCGCCGGCGCCCTGCCACTGGATCGCCAGCGCGGTGGCGTTGTCGGCGCGGCTGCCGGCAATCGCGGTGGCCATGCCGATCATGTCCGGCACCGCCTGCACGATGGTGTGGGTCGACAGCTGGTGCACGATCTCGGTATCCGGCAGCACGCCCCACAGGCCGTCGGAACACAGCAGCAGCACGTCGCCCGCTTCCAGGCCGGCCTGGCGCGAGACGTCGATGCGCGGCAGGGTCGAGGCGCCCAGGCAGTTGTACAGCTTGTTGCGGTCGGGGTGCGAATTGCGTTCGGCCGGATCGGCCAGGCCTTTGGCGATCAGGTGCTCGATGTGCGAGTGGTCACGGGTGCGCGCCAGCACCTGGCCGCGGCGCACCCAGTACAGGCGCGAATCGCCGCAATGCGCCCACACCGCGCAATTGTGCTGCACCAGGCAGGCCACGATGGTGGTGCGCGGCGTGTCGGTCAGGCCGCGTCCGGCGGCATAGCGCAGGATGTCGAGGTGGGCCTGCTGGAAGGCTTCCTCCAGAAAGCGCTCGGGCTTCTTGACGTAGGGCGTGGCCTGGGCGCGGAACAGCGCCGACAGGGTCTGCAGGGCAATGGTGGCCGCGACTTCGCCGCGCTGGTGGCCGCCCATGCCGTCGGCCAGCACCAGCAGCAGCGCGTCGCGCGTGTAGCTGTAGCCCATGCGGTCCTGGTTGACCTTGCGTCCGCCGATGTGGCTTTGCTGGTAGACGGAAAATTGCATCGTGGGTCTCCGAGTCAGGCCTTCCGGCCCAGGGCGCCGAGGCGGCCGACCAGGCCGCGCCAGCCGGTGGCGGGCGCCTGCGCGGGCCCGCTGTCGTCGCCGTCCGCGCCGGGTGCGGCCGGGGCGCCTTCCTTGAGCACCTTCTGCAGCGCGAACACGCTTTGCGGGCGCGCCAGCGGATCCAGCGCCAGGCAGGACCGGGCCAGCGCAATCAAGGCCGGCGAATGATCGCGCGCCGCTTCCAGCTTGCCGAATTGGGTATCCATTTTATCCTCGATGCGGCGGCCGTCGGCCGCTTGCGGCGGCGCGCCCGCCATGCAGGCGTAGATGGCGGCGCCGATGCTGTAGATGTCGGTCCACGGCCCCAGCGGCGTTCCCTTCGCATACAGCTCGGGCGCCGCGAAGCCGGGCGTGTACATCGGCGCCAGCGCCGGCGAGTCGCTGTTGATGGTCTGGCGCGCGGCGCCGAAGTCGAGCAGGATCGGCGTGCCGTCGGTGCGCAGGTAGATGTTGGCCGGTTTCAGGTCGAGGTGCAGCAGCTTGTTGGCGTGCACCTCGCGCAGGCCGGCGCAGACCCCGGTGAATACCTGGCGGATGAAGGCTTCGCCGGCGCGGCTGCCGCGCGCCACGTGGCGCGCCACCACTTCCTGCAGCGCGTGGCCGGATTCGTAGGCCATCACCATGTACACGGTGTCGTTGGCGCGGAAAAAATTCAGTACCCGCACCACGTTCGGATGGACGATGCGCGCCAGCGCCCTGCCCTCCTCGAAAAAGCATTTCAGGCCGATGCGGAAGACCGGCAGGTTGGGCCGCGGGATGCTGGGCACCAGCTCGCCTGGCTGGCGCAATGCCAGGGCGCTGGGCAGGTATTCCTTGATCGCCACGGCATTGCCGTCGCCATCATATGCAAGATAAACAATACTGAACCCACCGGACGCAATTTTCTTTACAATGCGATATCCGCCAATCTCCAGCCCATCGGGCAGGGGGGCATTATTTTGTGCAGCCATGAGCGAGTAGTCCTTGCTAAACACGGCGATTGTGTGGATAAATCACGGGTTTGTAAAGAATAAAGGGAAGCTCGATCCGCTGGCGCAAGCCGCGCCGGTTGGCCGGGGCTTCCAGCAACCGGGGACTCCATTGAGCATTTCTAGCATGACAGGTTACGCGGTAGCCACCAGCGAGGGCGCTGCCGGCACGCTGACGATCGAGATCAAGAGCGTCAATTCACGCTTTCTCGACCTGCAGTTCCGTATCAACGACGATCTGCGCGCGCTGGAACCCGACCTCAGGGCCGCCATCATGGCCGCCATCACCCGCGGCAAGGTCGAGGTGCGCCTTTCGTTCGGGCGCAAGGCCGCCACCGGCTCGCAAGCCCTGAACGGGGCGCTGCTGCAAGATCTCGCGCGCCTGCAAAGCGAGGTGACCAGGCACTTCGTGGCGGCGCCGCAGATGACGGTGGCCGAGCTGCTGCGCTGGCCGGGCGTGATCGAGGAAGCGCAGATCGGCCAGGAGTCGCTGCAGGCCGACGTCGCCGCCCTCACCGCCAAAACGGTCGCCGCCTTCGTCGACAGCCGCCGCCGCGAAGGCGCGGCCCTGGAAGCGATGCTGCAATCGCGCATCGATGCGATGGAAACCATCGTCAAGCGCATCACGCCCCTGATCCCGCAAGTGATCTCGCAGTTCCAGCAGAAAGCCATCGAGCGCATGCAGGACGCCCTCGGCATGGCCGGCCACGGCAACCCGACCGTGCTGACGCGCCAGGAAGTCTTCGAGCGCATCCGCCAGGAAGTCACCTTGTACGGCATCCGCATCGACGTCTCGGAAGAACTGTCGCGCCTGTCGGCGCACCTGAACGAAACGCGCCACATCCTGAAAAAGGGCGGCCAGGTCGGCAAGCGCCTGGACTTCATGATGCAGGAACTGAACCGCGAGGCGAATACGCTGGGCGCCAAGGCGTCGGTCAAGGAACTGGCGGATGCGTCGATGGAGCTCAAGCTGCTGATCGAGCAGATGCGCGAACAGGTGCAGAACCTGGAATAACGGATCGGGCGCACGCGGTACGCATGCGCAGCACACGTGGGCACGCCGTGCCCGCCCTACGGTGACGTGGTAGGGTGGGCACGGCGTGCCCACGCAAACATTTGAACATCAAAAAACGTAACAAAGGAACAAAACCCATGCTCACCAACGCTTTTTCCGGCAGCCTGTTCATTGTCGCCGCCCCGTCCGGCGCCGGTAAATCGACCCTGGTCAATGCGCTGCTGGCTCAGGAACCGGGCATCAAGCTGTCGATCTCGACCACGACGCGCCCGCCGCGTCCGGGCGAACAGGATGGCGTCCATTACCAGTTCACCAGCGCCGAGGATTTCGTCGCCCGCGCCGATCGGGGCGAATTCCTGGAATGGGCGGAAGTGCACGGCAATTACTACGGCACCAGCCGCCTGACCGTGGAACAGGAAATGAAGAACGGCACCGATATCCTGCTGGAAATCGACTGGCAGGGTGCGCGCCAGGTGAAGAAGCTGTTTCCGCATGCGGCCGGCATCTTCATCCTGCCGCCGTCGATCGCCGCACTGGAAGAGCGCCTGAACAAACGCGGCACCGACGAGCCGCACATCATCACGCGCCGCCTGCTGGCGGCGGGCGGCGAGATTGCTCACGCGCCAGAGTTCGAGTATGTTATCATCAACGAAGAGTTCAATGTCGCCCTGTCCGAGCTTGGGGCGATTGTCAAAGCGACACGAGCCCGCTTCGCCCAACAAGCGGCGCGCAACGCCTCGCTCTTTGCCCAGTTGGGAATCCACGCGCAACAATCGCAAGCCTGACCGTTCAAACGGCTTATTACCGCTTTTAGTCAGTCGGGGTCAGCGCCCACCCGTGAAAACCGGGTGCTGATTCCGGAAATCATCATTACCGCTTTTAATCAGTCGGGGTCAGAGCGCCTCCCGTGAAAACCGGGTTCTGACCCAGAAAATTAATTTTCTAGGAGTACACCATGGCCCGCATCACCATCGAAGATTGCCTGAAAAACGTCCCGAATCGTTTCCAGCTGACCCTGGCCGCGACCTATCGCGCACGTCAGTTGCTGCAGGGCCACACCCCGAAAGTCGAAGCCAAGGACAAGCCGACCGTCGTCGCGCTGCGTGAAATCGCTGCGGGCAAGGTTGGTCTGGAAATGCTGAAAAAGGTGCCGATGTAATTACTCGGGGTTGGTGCCTGTTTCACCCGGGCACTATTCCAATAGATTCAACGTCGTCCCTGCCTTCGCAGGGATTTTTTTTGCCAATGGCAAAAACGACAAGGTATTTCAGCGTTCGGTTGCACGGCTGAGCCCTGCTCCCTTCGCCAGCCCCTGAATCTGTTATTCTGTCCTCATACAGCGGCTGATTTTAAAGAGTATGAACTTGTCTCCCCCGGATTCCGTCCACTCAGGCACCACCAACAAGCCGGGCCGGCCCAGCCGCGCCGGCAAGCCGCAGGAAGCCGAACCGGCCCCCGCGCCGGGCGTCGCGTCGATCACGCACCTGGCCAACAAGCTGGCCGAATACCTCACACCCGCCGAACTCAAGCGCGTCAAGGAAGCCTACCGCTTCTCGGACGAGATGCACCTCGGCCAGGTCCGCAAGTCCGGCGAACCGTACATCTCGCACCCGATCGCGGTGGCCGAGATCTGCGCCGACTGGAAACTCGATGCCCAGGCCATCATGGCCGCCCTGCTGCATGACGTCATCGAAGACCAGGACGTCAAGAAGGAAGAGCTGATCGAGCGCTTCGGGCCGCAGGTCGCGAACCTGGTCGACGGCCTGTCCAAGCTGGAAAAGATCGAGTTCCAGAGCGTGGTCGAAGCGCAGGCGGAAAACTTCCGCAAGATGCTGCTGGCGATGGCGTCCGACGTGCGCGTCATCCTGATCAAGCTGGCCGACCGCCTGCACAACATGCGCACGCTGGGCGTGATGGTGCCGGCGAAAAAGCGCCGCATCGCCGGCGAGACCATGGAAGTCTACGTGCCGATCGCGCACCGGCTCGGCCTGAACGACATCTACCGCGAGCTACAGGACCTGTCGTTCTCGCACCTGTACCCGCTGCGCTACAAGACGCTGGCGAAGGCGATCAAGGCGGCGCGCGGCAACCGGCGCGAGGTGGTCAAGAAAATCCTCGACGCGGTCAAGAACACGCTGGCCACGGCCGGCATCCAGGCCGAAGTCTATGGCCGCGAAAAGACCCTGTTCGGCATCTACAAGAAGATGCGCAACAAGCACCTGTCGTTCTCGCAGGTGCTGGACGTGTACGGCTTCCGCGTGGTCGTCGATTCCATTCCGAACTGTTACGTGGCGCTCGGCACCCTGCACGGGCTGTACAAGCCGATGCCCGGCAAGTTCAAGGATTACATCGCGATCCGCAAGATCAACGGCTACCAGTCGCTGCACACCAGCCTGATCGGCCCCTACGGCACCCCGGTCGAATTCCAGATTCGTACCCAGGAAATGCACCGCACCGCGGAAAGCGGCGTGGCGGCCCACTGGCTGTACAAGACCGGCGACCAGAACATGTCGGACCTGCAGCAGCGCACCCATGCCTGGCTGCAGTCGCTGCTCGATATCCAGCAGCAGACCGGCGATTCGGCCGAGTTCCTCGAACACGTCAAGGTCGACCTGTTCCCGGATTCGGTGTACGTGTTCACGCCGAAGTCGAAGATCATCGCCCTGCCGCGCGGCGCCACTCCGCTCGACTTCGCGTACAGCATCCACACCGGCATCGGCGACCACACGGTCGCGGTCAAGATCAACAACGAACCGGCGCTGCTGCGCACCGAGCTGCACAACGGCGACATCGTCGAGATCGAGACCGATCCGAATTCGCGCCCAAGCCCGACCTGGCTGAGTTTCGTCCGCACCGGCAAGGCGCGTTCGGCGATCCGCCACTACCTGCGCACCATCAACCTGAACGAATCCGTCGAGCTGGGCCGCGAACTGCTGGCGGCGGCGCTGGGCCAGCTGGGCGTTTCCGGCGAGATCCCGGCGGGCACGATCGAGCGCCTGCTGGCCGAATCCTCGGCCAAGTCGATGGACGAGCTGTACGCCGACCTCGGCATCGGCAAGCGCATGCCGGCGCTGGTGGCGCGCCACATCGTCGGCCTGCAGGGCGGCGACGTCGACAGCATGCCGGCGCAGCCGAGCCACGGCGGCGAGCTCGATCCGGTCACGATCTACGGCAGCGAAGGGGTGTCGGTACAGCTGGCGCCGTGTTGCCTGCCGATCCCGGGCGACCAGATCATCGGCCAGCTGCGCCGCGACCAGGGCCTGGTGGTGCACACCGGCGACTGCTCGCAAGCCAAGCGCCTGCGCCTGAAGGAACCGGACCGCTGGATCGCGGTGCAGTGGGGCGGCGAGCTGAATCGCCGCTTCGATTGCCGCATCCGTCTCCTGATCAACAACGAAAAGGGCATTCTTGCCCGGGTCGCCGCCGAGATCGGCGAGTCCGACGCCAACATCACCTATGTCGGCATGGACGAGGACGACGAACACATGATGACCCAGCTGCGCTTCACGATCCAGGTGAAGGACCGGGTGCACCTGGCGCACCTGATCCGCAACCTGCGCCGGGTGGTCGGCGTCAACCGGGTCGAGCGCGAACGCAGCTGACCGCGCCCCGGCGCCGGTCAGCGTAGGGTGGGCTCCCCGAGCCCACCAGTGACGTTCGCATCCTGTTGGCTTTCTTCGATCGCCGTCAACACAACGCATGCGTTACGCGTGGGCACGGAGTGCCCACCCTACGACACGCCAGCGAGAATGTCGGCCAGCGACTCGAACTGCAGCGGCTTGGCGAAGTGCGCATCGAAGCCGGCATTCAGCGCCAGCTGGCGGTCGGCTTCCTGGCCGTAGCCGGTCAGCGCCACCAGGCGCAGCATCTTGGTGTCCGGGTCGCGCCGCAGGCGCGCCGCGATCTGGTAGCCGTTCATGCCCGGCAGGCCGATGTCGACGATGGCCAGGTCGGGCCGTTCGCGCCGCGCCAGCGCGATGCCGTCGACGCCATTGTCTGCCTCGAACACCTGGTAGCCGGCCGCCGACAGCTGGGCCGACAGCATGTGGCGCGCATCGTTGTTATCCTCGATCAGCAGCACCGTGGACACCGCCAATTCGCTGGCGGCCGCCGGCGGCGCCGATTCCACCACCGCCGCGGTGTCCGCGCCTTCCTTCAGCAGCGGCAGGCACAGCGTGAAGGTGCTGCCCTTGCCGCTGCCCTCGCTGGCGGCCGTGACGGTACCGCCGTGCAGGGTCACCATGCTGCGTACCAGCGACAGGCCGATGCCGAGGCCGCCCTGGGCACGGTCGAGCGACACCGCGCCCTGCACGAAGGTCTCGAACAGGGTCGGCATCAGTTCCGGCGCGATGCCGACGCCGGAGTCGCGCACGATCAGGCAGGCCTCGTCCTCGCCGGCCTTCAGTTCGATCTCGATGCGGCCCTGGGCCGGCGTGTATTTCAATGCATTCGTCACCAGATTGCCGACCATCTGCTCGATGCGAGTGCGGTCGCCCAGGATCCAGGCCGGCGCCAGGCGGCACGCCAGCTGCTGCTCGATGCGGCCGGCCATGCGCAGCGCATCCACCACCGCCTCGACCACCGAGGCCAGCTCGACCGGCCGCATGTCGAGCCGCACCTTGCCGCGCGCCAGCCGCGCCAGGTCGAGCAGGTCGTCGACGATGCGGGTCAGGTGCTTGCCCTGGCGCAGCAGGATGTCCTGGGCATGGCGCTTCTGGACCAGGTTGGCGTTCTCTATGCGCAGCAACTGGGCGGCGCCCAGGATGCCGCTGAGCGGGTTGCGCAATTCATGGCTCAGCATGGCGAGGAAATCGTCGCGGATGCGCACCTGGGCCTCGGCCAGCTTGCGCGCCTGCTGCTCGCGCTGCAACAGGGAAGCGCGCTCGGTCTCGGAGCGGGCCAGCTTGATGCCGGCCTCGCCGATCGAGCGCTGCAGTGCGTCGAACTCGGCGATGCCGCTGCTGGCCGCGGCCGCGGCGCTGGCCGACGCCAGTCCGCCGCCCTCGCTGAGCCGGGTCGCGGCCTGGGCCGCGCCGCCGATGGCGGCGGCCAGCCGGCGCCCGAAGAACACCGCCGCCAGCGCGGCGCACAGCAGCGCCACCAGCATGCCGCCGGCGGCCAGCATCACCGCGTGGCGGGCCGCGCCCTCGATCTCGCCGGCCGGCACCGCCACCGCGATGGTCCAGCCCGACATCGGCGAATGGACGAAAGCGTGGTAGGCGTCCACGCCGTCGTCCGTGGCGTAGCGGATCAGTCCCTGTTGCGCATCCGCCGCCGCCTTGACCAGGCTCGGGTTGGCGGACTGGCCCAGGCGTGCCGCGCCGCCCGGCCCCGCGATGAAGCGGCCGTTGTGATCGATCACCGACACTGCCCAGCTGGACGGCACCGGATGGCGCGCCATCAGCCTGGAGAAATAATCGGGCGCGAATACCGAGCCCAGCACGTAGCGCTCGCCGCCGAGCAGGGGCACCGGCACGGTGATCGTCGTCACCGGGTTCTTTTGCAGCGGCCCGGTGATCAGGTCCGACACCATGGTCTTGCGGGTGGCCATCACCTGGCGCAGACGCGCGCGTACTTCGTCGCGCGTCGGCGGCAGCTTGCCGCCCAGCGGCACCATCGTATTGATCAGCTGCTGGCCGCCGGCATCGAACAGGATGACGCGTCCGCCGTCACCGCGCTCGGCGCTTTTCGCATGCTCGTAGAAGCCGGCCAGGTCGCCGTGCGTCAGGTGCGGCGAGCGCGCCAGCACGTGCAGCGCCGCCTCGGCACTGCTCAGTTCGCGGTCGACCAGCAGCGCGGTGGCGCCGGCGCGCTGGCCGAGCGTCTGCAGCGCGGCTTCGCGCTCGGAACTCAACAACGTCTGCAGGGCGATGGCCGCAAACAGGGAAATCGGCAGGATGATCGCGCCGATCATGATCAAGAGGTATGCGCGGAGTCTCATTGCATGGAAAACGGTCGGGTTGCCGGGGCGCGGCAAGCCGCGTATTTATTAGCAATTATGTACGTTTTTCGATAGACACCGAGCACGCCGGTGCGGCCGCGTGCGGCGCCAGCGCCAGGATGGCGTCGAAGGCGGCGCAGGCGCCGGCACAAGCCTCGCGGATGGCGTCCGGCGTGCGCACTTGGTCGCGCACACCTTGCATGAAGCTGCGCCAGCGCGGGCCGGGGCCGGCGTCTTCGCCCTTCAGGTAGCGCAGCGGATGCGGGGCCAGGCGCGCGGCCAGGCGCTTGTACAGCACGGCGCCGCCCAGCTGCGAGCCTTCGATCACGTAGCACACGCCCCAGCGCCAGGCGGCGCTGGCGTCGCGCGGCCAGGCCGGCTGCGGCATGGCGGCCGCATCGGGGACGCCCGCATCGGGGGCGGCTGGCATGCCGGGCTCGGCCAGGTCGGCCTCGATCAGCGCCAGCCGCGGACGCTGGTCGAAGTGCGGGCCGTCTTCAAAACCGCTCAGCCAGGGCTGCAGCGGCGCCAGCCAGGCTTGCAGCATGCGCAGGTGGCGCGCGTAATCGTCGAGGGAAGCGTCGGGCGCGCCGATGGGCAGGCCGCTGTCGAGCTGCTGGTGGCGGCTGTCTGTGGCCGCGCGCAGCGCCGCCAAGGCATCGGCAGGCTGCGGAAGCTCGTTAGAGCGGTTCATTTGATCCGGGTAAAGAAGAAAACCGCCCATCTTACCAGCCGCCGGGCGCCCGTGGCCGGCTGGCTGCAACTATCTGCGCCGCGCCGCCACAGCCATCCAGGATCAGTCCGTGATCGGCGCCGGATAGGTGACGCTCAGGATGTCCAGATCGTCCACGCCCTGCGGCGTCTGCAGCGTGACGACCTCGCCTTCGCGCGCCTTGGTCAGCGCGCGCGCCACCGGCGACACCCAGCTGATCTTGCCCTGCAGCGGGTCCAGTTCGTCGATGCCGACGATGGTCACCGTATGCGCTTCGCCGGCCTTGTTCATGTACTCGACGGTGGCGCCGAAGAACACCTGGTCGTTGCCGTGATGCACGGACGGGTCGACCACGAAGGCGGAATCGAGGCGCTTGGTCAGGAAGCGGATGCGGCGGTCGATCTCGCGCAGGCGGCGCTTGCCGTAGATATAGTCGCCGTTCTCGGAGCGGTCGCCGTTGGACGCGGCCCAGTGCACCACGCGCACGACTTCCGGCCGGTCGACGTCGATCAGTTGCAGCAGTTCGTCCTTGATCGCCTGGTGGCCGGCCGGGGTGATGTAGTTCTTGGAGCCGGCCGGAATCGCATGTGCGAGCGCGAGGGCTTCGTCGTCGTCCTCGTTGTCGGACTCTTTTACAAAAGCTTTATTCATAATCCTTATTGTAGTCTTCTCGCCAACACGACGCCGCCGAATTGGCAAAACCGTGGCGAGCCGACCTCACCTTTTCCCGTATTATTCGGGGCATGACACGAGTCGCCCCACGAACCCGGCTGTTTGCGCCGCTGGTGCATGCCGCCGCCCTGCTGCTGTTGCTGGAAGAATGGTGCTGGACGCTCGGCCTGCGCCTGGGCGCCTGGGTCGGGCGCACGCCCGGACTGGCCTGGGTGGAGGCGCGCGTGCGCACCCTGCCGCCGTATGCGGCCCTGTGCGCCTTCCTGCTGCCCGGCCTGCTGCTGCTCCCGGTCAAGATGCTGGCCCTGGTCGCGATCGCCAAGGGCCATGCCGCGTCCGGCATCACCACCATCGTCGTCGCCAAGCTGGGCGGCGCGGCGGTGGTCGCGCGGCTGTATGCGCTGACCCTGCCGACGCTGCTGGCGGTGGGCTGGTTTGCCCGCTGCCACGGCTGGTTCATGGGCTGGAAGATACGCTGTATTGCCTACCTGCGCGCCAGCGCCGCCTTCGCCCAGGCCACGCGCCTGCTGCGCGGCATCCGGCTGAGCTGGCGGCGCCGGCGCCGGCGCCGCGTGCGCAGCGCGATCCACTTCGGCGGCCGCAACGCCAGCCCGGCGTCGCGCGTGCTGCGCCGTTTCGTGGCCCAATGGCGCGCGCGGCGCCGTGCCGACACCGACTGACGGCGCCGGCCGAGCAACCCGATAACAAGAGCACAGCCATGAGCCATCCCGATGCGCCGCTTCCGTCCGCCCTCCCTGCCCCGGCAATGCAGGCCGACTCGGCCGCGCTGGTCGACTACCAGGCGCGTTTCAATGCCGTGGTCAACCATACGCCGGGCCTGGTCTACCAGTTCGTGCGGCATGCCGACGGCGGCACCGCTTTTCCCTACCTGAGCGAGGGCTGCGCCGCCCTGCTCGGCCTGTCCGTCGCCGAACTGCAGCAGGACCCGGCGCGCTTCCCGCAACTGATCCTGGCGGAAGACCGCAAGCGCTACGAGGAGACCATGCACGCTTCGAAGAGCGCGCTCGAGGGCTGGAACTGGGAGGGCCGCCTCTGGATCGAGGCCTGGCGCGACGTCAAATGGATCAGCCTGCGTGCCACGCCGGCGCCGCTGGCGGACGGCGGCGTGCAGTGGGACGGCATCATGACCAACGTCACCGCCAGCAAGCTCGAGCAGGAAGAAGCGCGCCGTTCGCGCGCGCGCCTGGCCGAGCTGACCGCCCACATCGAGCAGGTGAAGGAGCAGGAACGCACCCGCATCGCGCGCGAGATCCACGATGACCTCGGCGGCAACCTGACCGCAATCAAGATGGCGCTGGCGATGCTGGTGCCGCGCCTGCCCGACGACGCGTCGCTGCAGGAAAGGGCGGCCTATCTCGACCACCTGGTCGACCGCACCATCGAAGCCGTGCACCGGATCTCGCTCGACCTGCGCCCCAGTACCCTGGACCTGGGCATCGTGGCGGCGCTCGAGTGGCAGGCGCGCGAATTCGAGAAGCAGTCCGGCATCGCCTGCGTCTTCCGCAGCTTCGATGCCGACATCGAATTGGCGCAGGACCATGCCAGCGCGCTGTTCCGCATCTCCCAGGAAGCGCTGACGAATATCGCCAAGCACGCCGGCGCGACCCGCGTCACGGTCAGCCTGCGCCGCCAGCGCCGGCATCTGATCCTGAGCATCTGCGATAATGGCCGCGGCATCACCCCGGCCGACCGCCTGAAGCCGCAGTCTTTCGGCCTGCGCGGCATGGGCGAGCGCGCCACCGCCCTCGGCGGCACCATGACCTTGTCGGCGGCGCCGGGAGGCGGCACCATGGTGACTGTCAAGATCAGGCTGGCTGCGCCGGCAGCCGCCAGGAATACGGAACCCACCGAAGCATGAGTGAAAAAGCCAGCATCCGCGTATTTATTGCAGACGATCACGCCATCGTGCGCGAGGGCCTGAAGCAGATCCTCGCCGAGCAGCGCGACATCGTGGTCGCCGGCGAAGCCGAGACCGGCCTCGACGCCATCAAACTGTTTCGCAAGTCGCGCTGCAACGTGCTGCTGCTCGACATCTCCCTGCCCGACCGCAACGGGATCGACGTGCTCAAGCAGGTCAAGAGCGAGAAGCCGGAGCTGGCGGTGCTGATGCTGTCGATGCACCGCGAAGACCAGTATGCGATCCGCTCGCTGCGCGCCGGGGCGTCCGGCTACCTGAACAAGCAGAGCGCGCCGCGCGAACTGGTGAATGCGATCCGCCAGGTGGCCGCCGGCCAGCGCTACGTCAGCGCCCAGCTGGCTCAGGTGCTGGCGGCGCAGGTCGGCGACGACCACGAGCAGCCGGTGCACGACACCCTGTCCGACCGCGAATACCAGACCCTGACCATGATCGCCTCTGGCAAGACGGTGAGCGAGATCGCCCAGGAACTGTCGCTGTCGGTCAAGACCGTCAGCGAATACCGCTCGCGCCTGCTGGCAAAAATGAAACTCAAGACCAGTGCCGAGCTGACGCACTACGCCATCCGCAACCAGTTGGTCGATTAGTAAAGCGTTTAACAAAGCCTTCAGGGCAAGAGATGCGGCTTGCCGACGCAGCGTCGAAGACAGTACGTCGGGTCGGCAACTGCGCGGCAAGACGATGCAACGCAGCCATGGAGGGTTTGTTAGACGCTTAGTGTTGGGTCGTAAAGACAGTTATGAGGATTAGTGGGTATTCTCGGCGCTATTCTACTAATCAGTTTCTCAAAAGATATATAACATGACAGGAATAATTATTCCATGCAGTAACGTGCGTCATGTCCATTCCGAATTCCCCTACCGGCAACCCTGCGGCAAATCCCGCCGAGATTGCCCGCGAAGCCTTCCGCCGCCTCGCCACCCGCCGCATCGCGCCCACGCCCGATGCCTACCGCGACATCTATAACGAGATCGCCGGCATCCAGCCGGCGCCGCCGGTGCCCCCGCAGGCGCAGCCGCAGGTCGATCAGGGCGCCGAACAGGTGCTGGCCGGGTTTGCCCAGCGCCTGGCCGAGACGCCCGGCGAACTGGCCGAGTTCGGCCTGCGCTTGCAGCGCGCGCTCAAGGGCCGCGATTGGGACGGTTACACGCGCGCGCTGGCCCAGCTGGCCGAAAAACACCTGCGCCGCCACACGCACCCGGCGCTGGCCCTCGGTGTCGAGGATGCCGAAGCCAAGCTGCTGCGCGACCTGCTGAGCCGCACGCTGAGCTTTGCGCTGGC
>JAKOOD010000558.1 GCA_022701635.1 Burkholderiaceae bacterium
ACGTCTGGCAGCACCAGCTCGGCTATCCGGTCAAGCTGCGCGGCGCCTTCCGCATCGGTCTTCCCTACCACTACGACCTGCGCGACGATGCCACCCTGGCCGACTACAACATGGAAGCGCAAGGCGACCTGCTGGCCGATTATTTCGCACTGAAGACCATGCACAAGCCGCGCGTGATGCGCCAGCGCCGCTATGCGCACAGTCTCGCCCTGTACGAGCGGGTATTGGCCGGATTCCTCGAGAATCCGCACAACGTTGCCAATCTGCCGCACGGCCCGGCACGCAAGCTCGTCCGTTCCCGGCTTCGATCCGCCTGATTGTTTATTGTCAAAGGTCGCCCCCGGTGCCCCCGTAGGATTTCGCCTTGTCGGTAGTTTTTCCTCGAGGCAATCATGAAAACCCGTATGCTGATCCCCGGTACCCTGCTGGCCTTGACGGCGTTGGTCGCGTTGAAGCCGTCGTCGGCTGCGCGCACCGGCGAGGCCGCGGTGCGCGAGGGTCCGCGTGGCGGTCCCTGCTTCACGATCGGCGCGCGCGAGGAACGCCTGGGTACGCCCGAGTTCCGCGCGCTGACGGTGTCCGACGGGGTACGCCCGCTATGGCGGATGAGCTTGCCGGCCGGGCGCAGCTTTCCGCTGAGCGGCGCCATGTGCGTGCCGTATGGCGGCCGCGTCGCCTCGCTGCCGCATACCCAGGCGGCACCGCTGGCGCCGGGCAAGGTGTATTACGTGCACATCGAGACGCGGCCGGCGAAGGGCAGGAACATGCCGCTGGCCTATGACGGGCGCTTTTGCCTGGCCGCCCAGGGCGACGGCAGCGTGACGGTGCACCAGATCCAGCAGGGCGACAGGGAAGGGCGCCAGTGGCGCGTCTGCCGTACGCCAAATAATTGAGACCCCAATGTAACCGTATGTAACGCAGCCTAACACTGAGTAAAACCGGCAGGCGTTTCGTACTAAGTGAAATCAAAGACAGAGACGGTCCAGCCCAGCGCACTACTATGAATGTCCTTTTGACATTCATAACGGACAAGACATGTCTAAGTTTATCCACGACCCGGCGGGGGCAAGCCATGCATAAGCCCGCCCACACCACCATCCTCGACGCGCCGCGCCTGGGGCTGGGCAGCCAGCCGGTGTATGCCACGCTGGTGCAATTTCCCGCCGTCTGTTTCGTCGGTACGCTGCTCACCGACATCGCTTACTGGCGCAGTGCCAATTATCTGTGGGAGACCTTTTCGGTCTGGCTGCTGACGGCCGGCTGCATCGTGGCCGCCTTCGCCGCCATCGCCGGCCTGGTCACCTGGGTCAGCCACCGCCACGTGCGCACGCTGCGCTTTGCCAAGCTGCACGTGCTGGCCAGCGCGGTGGCGCTGGCGCTGGCCATCGTCAACGCTTTCGTGCACAGCCGCGACGCTTACGTGGCCGTGGTGCCGCAAGGCCTGACGCTGTCGGTCATCGTCGTGGTCCTGATGCTGCTGGCGACCTGGCTCGGCTGGCCGCGCCCCTACCTGGTCGAGCCCGTGCAACACCCCAACCCTACCGGAGTCCTGTGATGATCCACCCCGTACTCAAGAGCAGCGTGCTGCTGATCGCGGCGGCCTGCGCGCTGGCCGCCTGCGACAAGGGCGACCCGGTGCGCCAGGCTTCGCAATATGGCAACGGTCCCGACCTGCCGGCCGCCAAGAACTACCTGCTGCCGCCGATGAAGGTGGCGCCGGCCGGCTCCTGGAAGCAGGGCGAAACGCCGGTGGTGCCGGCCACGCTGAAGATCAGCGCGCTGGCCACCGGCCTGATGCACCCGCGCTTCGTCTATCCGCTGCCGAACGGCGACATCCTGGTGGTCGAATCGAACGGTCCCAGCCAGCCGGCGATGCGGCCCAAGGACCTGATCATGGGGCCGATCCAGGCCTACGGCGGCGCGGCGGCGAAAGCCGGCAACCGCATCACGCTGGTGCGTCCCGCCAGCGGCGGCGCGCCGGCGCAGCAGACGGTGTTCCTCGACAACCTGAAGTCGCCGTTCGGCGTGGCGCTGGTCGGCAACGAGCTGTACGTGGCGAACGCCGATGCGCTGATGCGCTATCCCTACAACGAGGGCGACACCAAGATCAGTGCCCCGGGCACCAAGATCCTGGACCTGCCGGGTGCGGACGGCAAGCTGAATCACCACTGGACCAAGAGCCTGCTGGCCAGCCCCGACGGCAGCAAGCTGTACGTGGGCGTCGGCTCGAACAGCAACATCACGGAAAACGGCATGGAAGCCGAGATGAACCGCGCAGCGATCCTCGAAGTGGACCGTGCCAGCGGCGCCTTCCGCGTGTTCGCCAGCGGCCTGCGCAACCCGAACTCGATGCAGTGGGAGCCGACCAGCAAGGCGATGTGGGTGGTCGTCAACGAACGCGACGAGATCGGTCCCGACCTGGTGCCGGACTACCTGACCTCGGTGCGCGACGGCGGCTTCTACGGCTGGCCGTACAGCTACTACGGCCAGCACGTCGACCCGCGCGTGCAGCCGCAGCGTCCCGACCTGGTCGCCAGGGCGCTGGTGCCCGACTATGCGCTCGGCTCGCACGTGGCGTCGCTGGGCCTGGTCTTCAACCGCCCTGGCAGTCCGCTGCCGGCCAACATGCGCGAAGGCGCCTTCGTCGGCGAGCACGGGTCCTGGGACCGCGATCCGCCGAGCGGCTACAAGGTCGTGTTCGTGCCTTTCCAGAACGGCAAGCCGGCCGGGAAGCCGATCGACGTCGTGACCGGTTTCCTCACCGGCGGCCATGCCAAGGGCCGGCCGGTGGGGCTGGCGCTGGACAGCAGCGGGGCGCTGCTGGTGGCGGACGACGTCGGCAATACCGTGTGGCGCGTGAGCGCGGCCGGGGCGCAGTGACCTGAGGCACTGCCAGCCAGACAAGGCTTCCATGAACCTCGTTTTCGCTTTCGCGGAAACGAGGTTTTTTAGTATATGGGTTCTTCAAGTGGCCGCGTGTTACGTCAAGTTCTCCTTCTCCCTTCGCATCGATTTACAAAACATGCCTGACAGAATGTAGCCTGACTGTCCATTCCCGCCTATAATGAGAACGATTATTATTCTCATTTAATGACAGGAGTGTCCGATGCCAAGTCCGTCCGTTTTCCCCATGCCGCCCACCCGCCTGCATCCGCTGGCACTGGCCTGCGCGCTCGCCTGCGCCGGCCCTGCGCTGGCCGCGGCACCGGACGACCAGCAACAGCCTGCCATGCAGATCGTCACCATCACCGGGGCGGCCGCGCAGGACGGCTATACGGTCGGCGAGAGCAGGTCGGCCACCCGGCTCGACCTGTCGCTGCGCGACACGCCGCAATCGGTGTCGGTGGTCACGCGCCGGAAGATGGACGATTTCAAGCTGAATTCGGTCAACGACATGCTCGCCAGTACGCCGGGGGTGACGGTGGAAACGGTGGAGACCGACCGCATGTATTACACGGCGCGCGGCTTCGACATCACCAATTTCCAGTACGACGGCGTCGGCGTGCCCTTCGTGTTCGGCAACGTCACCGGCAGCCTGGACACGGCCTTGTACGACCAGGTCGACGTCGTGCGCGGCGCCAACGGCTTGCTGTCCTCGACCGGCAATCCGTCGGCTACCGTCAACTTCCTACGCAAGCGCCCCGGCAACAAGCTGGCCGCATCGGCCGGGGTGACCTACGGGACGTGGGGCCACAAGCGCTTCGACGCCGATGTCTCGGTGCCATTGTCCGACGACTGGGCGGCGCGCGTCGTGCTGGCGCGCGACCAGGGCGAGAACGGCTATCTGGACCGTTACCAGTTGAAGCGGACAGTGGCGTCGATGATCGTCGCGGGCAAGCTCGGCGCCAACGACAAGGTGACGGCCGGCTACAGCTTCCAGCGAAGCAATGCGGACGGCAGCATGTATGGCGCGCTGCCGCTGTATTACACGGACGGCAGCCCGACCCGGTACCCCACCTCGGCCAGCACGGCGCCCGCCTGGGCCTACCAGAACGTTGCGGTCAACAGCACGTTCGGCGAATGGACCCACCGCTTCGCCAACGGCTGGGCCAGCAAGGCGACCGTCACCTACAACCGGGCCTCGACCGTGTCGCGGCTGTTCTTTGTGTCGGGCAACCAGGACCGCGCCACCGGCCTGGGCTTGACCAGCTACCCGACCTATTACGACTACACCTTCAAGCAGACACTGGCCGACGTGTCGGTGGCCGGCAACTTCGACCTCGCCGGCCGGCGCCACGATCTCAGCGTCGGCGCGGCGTGGTCGCAATCGAAGATCCACGAAAACCAGGCGACCGCG
>JAKOOD010000717.1 GCA_022701635.1 Burkholderiaceae bacterium
TTTCCGGTATTTGCCGGCGTGGCGCTGTGGAAGATGCGCACCGGGCCGGCGCTGTCGAAGGGCGACCGCTGGCGCCTGGTGGTGCTCGGGCTGCTCGGCTACTACCTGTCGAGCTACCTGGATTTCCTGGGCCTGCAATTCATCTCGGTCGGCCTGGAGCGCCTGATCCTGTTCACCACGCCGACCTTCGTCCTCTTGATGACGGCACTGGTATTCAAGCGCCGCGTCAACGGCGCCCAATGGGCGGCACTGGCGCTGTCGTATTGCGGCATCGTGCTGGTCTTCCTGCACGACCTGCAGGGCGGCAGCGGCAGCATCGCCGCCGGCTCGCTGCTGGTGCTCGGCTCGGCGGTCGCGTACGCGGTCTACCTGCTGGGCACCGGCGAGATGGTGAAAAGGATCGGCTCGCTGCGCCTGGTCGCGTATGCGATGTGCGTATCGAGCGCCGCCTGCATCGGCCAGTTCTTCCTGCTGCGGCCGGCCAGCCTGCTGGTGCAGCCGGTGCAGGTCTATGGCCTGTCCTTCGTCAACGGGCTATTCTGTACCATCCTCCCGGTCTTCATGACGATGGCCGCGGTGCAGCGCATCGGCGCCCCCAGCGCGTCGCAGGCCGGCATGATCGGCCCGGTGTCGACACTGTTCCTCGGCTGGGCGCTGCTGGGCGAGCCGATCACGGCGATCCAGCTCGGCGGCACCGCGCTGGTGCTGGGGGGAATTTATATGCTGTCGCGGAAAAAATAACCTTAACGAAAGAGAGACGATGAACCCACAGCGCAAGCCAAGAATCGCCCTGATTGCCCACGACAAGAAAAAAGACGACATGGTCGCGCTGGCCGGCGACTACCGCGACTTCCTGCGCACCTGCACGCTGTCGGCCACCGGCACCACCGGCGCGCGCCTGATCGCCGAGGTCGGCCTGGACGTCACGCGCATGCATTCCGGCCCGTTCGGCGGCGACCTGCAGATCGGCGCCAACCTGGTGAACGGCGAAGTCGACTGCGTGATCTTCCTGCGCGACCCGATGACGCCGCAGCCGCACGAGCCGGACATCAACGCGCTGGTGCGCGCCTGCGACGTCCACGATGTCCCGTGCGCCACCAACGTGGCCAGCGCGCGGCTGGTGTTGTCGCAGCTGATCGCGCAATCGGCACACTGATTTTTCCACGGACCTCTGAGGAGACAGGCATGGCAAAGGCAATCCGATTCGCGCGCACCGGCGGCCCCGAGGTGCTGGAACTGACCGACGTCGACGTCGGCGAACCCGGTCCCGGGCAGGCGCGCGTGCGCAATCACGCGATCGGCGTGAATTTCATCGACGTGTATTTCCGCACTGGTTTATATCCACTCGATCTGCCGAGTGGCCTGGGCCAGGAAGGGGCGGGCGTGGTCGAGGCCGTCGGGCCGGATGTGACCCATGTCAAGCCGGGTGATCGTGTGGCCTATGCGGCGCGCCCGAACGGGGCCTACAGTGAAGTGCGGGTGATGCCGGCGGATATCCTGGTGCGCTTGCCTGACGACATCCCGTTCGACACGGGGGCCGCCATGCTGCTGCAGGGCCTGACCGTGCAATACCTGTTCCGGCAAACCTGGAAGCTCGAGCCCGGGCAGACCGTGCTGTTCCACGCGGCCGCCGGCGGCGTCGGCCTGATCGCCTGCCAGTGGGCGCGCGCGATCGGCGCGAACCTGATCGGTACCGTGGGGTCGAACGAGAAGGCGGAGCTGGCCAGAAGCCATGGCGCCGCCCATGTCATCAACTACAACACGGAGGACGTGGTGCAGCGGGTCATGGAGATCACGGGTGGGGCCAAGGTGCCGGTCGTGTTCGACTCGGTCGGCAAGGACACGTTTACGCGCTCGCTCGATTGCCTGGCGCCGCTCGGCCTGATGGTCAGCTTCGGCAACTCGTCCGGCGCGGTGCCGCCGTTCGCGCTGAGCGAACTGGTGTCGCGCGGCTCGCTGTTCATCACGCGCCCCACGCTGCAGACCTATGCTTCGACGCGCGAAAAACTCGAGGCGATGGCGGCCGACCTGTTCCAGATGGTCTCCAGCGGCCAGGTCAGCATCGAGATCAACCAGCGCTTCCCGCTGGCCGACGCCGCCCAGGCTCACATCGAGCTGGAAGCGCGCCGCACCACGGGCAAGACCATCCTGCTGCCATGAGCCTGCCATGAGGGAATTCAGCGACGACAGGGAACCGCCGATGGAACCGGAGCCGGCCACCCAGCCGCGTTTCGGGCGTTTGCTGGTGGTGCTGCTGCTGGCGATCTTGCTGATCGTGGCGATCACGTTTGGGTCGGAGGCGTATTTTTCTTGATAGGATGCGCCTCCTGAGCGCCATACAGCCACTGCGCATCGCCGCAGTCTTTTGACCGCATAAATAAGAACGTCGTCCCTGCCTTCGCAGGGACGACGCTTTACCTGTCTGTATTAAGCCGGTAGCTGTTTCAGCCTACCAGTCACCCATTCTGCTGCGGCTGCTGCTTCAACTCGATCACCCGCGACCCGCCATTCGGCCCCGGGAAACCTTCGAACGCGCTCTGCACCAGTGCCGGCATCACCGCCGGCGTCGACTCCTGCCTGCTGACGTTGCGCACGGTGACGTCGAACAGGCGCTTGCCGTCGCCCGCCTGCTGGATCCCGATCTGGACCTGGCGGTGGTAACGGTGCTCTTCCTGCACGTCGTACATCGGCATCGGGCCCCAGAACGGGTCGTAGAAGGGGCTGTACCAGCCGGCGCCGCCCCAGAAGCGGCGGCGGCCACCGAAGTAGGCGAAGCGCGGCGAGTAGGCGTAGGTCGGGGCGAAGGCGGGGTAGACCACCTGGGTGGGCACGTCGATGGTCGAGAAACGCATCGACACCTTCAACGCCGGCGCCTGCGGCGCTTCATGGAAGCCGAGACGGGCCATCTGGCCGCGCACCAGGTTCTGGTAGCTCTGCAGTTCGAGGGTATTGTCCTGGGCCGGCGCGGTCTCGAAGGCGTAGCTCTTCTCGGACAGCTGGGCCGGCCATTGGTTGAAGGTCGTGACGTTGCTGCGAATCGTGCTCGCGCAGCCGCCCAGCAGCAGGCTCAATGAAGCCGCTGCCAAAATCATTGTGCGTTTCATGATGGATATCTCTCTGGTGTCGCGCTTTGTGAGCACGCTTTGTAATCGGTCTGGTGCAGGAATATATCTTATTCCGGTTGTGCGATATTCGCTTGACCATTTACCGGCGGTTACCAGGTGTACATATCGATACATGAAATCGAACGGAAATGGTCTGCAAGCTGTTGGTAAAATAAGCACTTCACCAACGGCTTTTGCGGACCCTACCATGCGCACCGATACGCCCCAGACCATTTACCGGAAGGACTACACCGCTCCCAGCTACCTGGTCGAGACCGTGGAGCTCGGCTTCGACCTCGATCCGGCCCGTACCATCGTCGCCAACCGGCTGACGCTGCGCCGCAATCCGGACAGCGCCCAGCGCGAAATCGAACTGTACGGCGAGGATATTGAGCTGGTGGCGATCCGGCTGAACGGCAAGGTGCTGCAGGAGAGCGATTTCCAGCGCGACGGCACGCTGCTGCGTATTCCGACGGCTGCGCACGATACGTCGGATGAGGTGGTGCTGGAAATCGAGAGCATTTGCGTTCCGGAGAGCAATACCACGCTCAGTGGCCTGTACGTTTCCAACGGCAATTTCTATACGCAATGCGAAGCAGAAGGTTTCCGCTGCATCACCTATTTCCCGGACCGTCCCGACGTGATGGCGAAATACAAGGTCATGCTGCGCGCGGACAAGGACAAGTTCCCCGTCCTGCTCTCGAACGGCAACCTGATCGAAGAGGGTGAACTGGGCGACGGCCGCCATTACGCACTGTGGGAAGACCCGTTCAAGAAGCCTTCCTACCTGTTCGCGCTGGTCGCCGCCAGTCTGGTGTGCCAGGAAGAGACTTTCCCGCTGGCGGATGGGCGCCAGGCGCTGCTGCAGGTGTGGGTCGAAGACGGCAACCTCGACAAGACCGATTACGCGATGCAATCGCTCAAGCGCAGCATCCGCTGGGATGAAGAGCGCTGGAACCTCGAGCTCGACCTGGACCGCTTCATGATCGTCGCCGTCGGCGACTTCAACATGGGCGCGATGGAAAACAAGGGCCTGAACATCTTCAACACCAAGTACGTGCTGGCCAACCCGCGCGTTGCCACCGACGTCGACTTCCAGGGCATCGAAGCCGTGGTCGGCCACGAATACTTCCACAACTGGACCGGCAACCGCGTGACCTGCCGCGACTGGTTCCAGCTGTCGCTGAAGGAAGGCCTGACCGTGTTCCGCGACCAGGAATTCTCGGCCGACATGATCGGCACCGACACCGGCCGCGCTGTCACCCGTATCGACCAGGTGCGCACGCTGCGCCAGGCCCAGTTCCCGGAAGATTCGGGTCCGATGGCCCACCCGGTGCGCCCCGACTCCTTTGTCGAGATCAACAACTTCTATACCGTCACGGTGTACGAGAAGGGCGCCGAAGTCGTGCGCATGTACCAGAC
>JAKOOD010000586.1 GCA_022701635.1 Burkholderiaceae bacterium
CCACCGTGACCGGCTCGATCGGCGTGTTCGCGATCCTGCCGACCGCCGACAAGGTGGTCGACAAGCTGGGCATCCACACCGCCGGCGTGACCACCACCTGGCTGGCCGACGCCTACAATCCGCTGCGCCCGCTCGATCCGCGCTTCGGCCAGCTGATCCAGTCCAGCATCAATCATATCTATGACGAATTCACGACCAAGGCCGCGATCGCGCGCCGCACCTCGCCGGAAAAGATCGACGCGGTGGGGCAGGGCCGGGTCTGGACCGGCGCCCAGGCCAAGGAACGCGGCCTGGTCGACCGCCTCGGCAGCTATGGCGATGCGCTGCGCTCGGCCGCCCAGCGCGCCAAGCTGGGTGACGATTTCCGCATCGTCTATGCCGAGCAGCCGGCGTCGCTGGCGGAACGCTTCCTGGCAAGCCTCGGCCTGTCCGACGTGCAGGCGCTGAACGTGCAGGTGAAACTGGGCCTGGTGCCGGATCCGGTGAGCGCGGCGGCCCTGGCCACCGCGGCGTCGACGATGAACGCCGCTGGCATCACGCGCGACCTCGGCTGGCTGTCGCAGGTGGCCGAGCGCCGCCAGCCGTTCGCGGCGGTGACGCACTGCCTGTGCGAAGCGCCCTGAGTTCGTCACGCCGGGTTTGTAACGTCTTGTAGGCCGGCATGCGGATGCCGGCGCGACGGGCGCGGCATCTTCCGCGCCCGTTTTGTTTTGTATTCCCGCCTATGTGACGCGATCGGTGTTCAACCGTGTAAAGACGCGTGCCGGCTTTGTATCCGGATGTTTCGTACGCCGCCGATGTTGCCGTCTTCTGTACGATCTGAAACATAAACACGGCACGACGCATGGTAAAGTCGAGGGAACTTTTATTGTGCTTTTGCACACTCGGCCGTCAAGGACAAGAATGAATTCGACCGTTACCCCGGACAAGGACCAGACCACCACCACCCCAAGGCGTTCGCGCCGCTCGCGCGTCATCGGCACCATCATCGCGCTCCTGGCGATGGCGGGGCTCGGGTGGCTGGCCTGGCACCTGACGCACCAGGATCCGCAGGCCGGTCCCGGCGGCGCGCCCGGCGCGGGCGGACAGGGTCGCGGCGGTGCCGGCGGCGGCGGCGGTGGCCGGGGCGGTCCCGGCGGACGCGGCATGCCGGCCACGACGGTCGGCACCGGCAAGGCCGAACGCGCCGACATCCCGATCCTGCTCGACGCCCTCGGCACCGTGACCCCGGCCGCGGTGGCGACCGTGCGTCCGCAGGTCGGTGGCGTGCTGCAGAAGATCAACTTCACCGAAGGCCAGCTGGTCAAGGAAGGCCAGGTGCTGGCCACCATCGATGCGCGGCCGTCGCAGATGGCCCTGCTGCAGGCGACCGGCCAGCGCCAGCGCGACGAAGCGCAGCTGGAAAGCGCGCGCGTGCTGCTCAAGCGCTACCAGACCCTCCTAGAGCAGGACTCGATCGCGCGCCAGGACGTCGATACCCAGGCCGCGCTGGTCAAGCAGCTGGAAGGCACCGTCACCACCGACAAGGCGGCCGAAGGCATCGCCCGCATCAACCTCGGCTACACCCAGGTGCGCGCGCCGATCAGCGGCCGTGTCGGCCTGCGCACGGTGGACATCGGCAACCTGGTGAGTTCGGGCGACGCCAACGGCATCGCCGTGATCACCCAGCAGTCGCCGATCGACGTCGAATTCGCGGTCCCGCAGGACAACCTGCCGATGCTGCAGCAGCGCATCAACGCCAACGCGACGCTGCCCGCCACCGCACTCGACCGCACCCGCACCGACACCCTGGCCAGCGGCCGCTTCATGGCGCTCGACAACCAGGTCGATACCCAGACCGGCACCGTGCGCGCCAAGGCGCGCTTCAGCAACGATCAGTTGAAACTGTTCCCGAGCCAGTTCGTCAACATCCGCCTGCAGGTCAACCTGATCAAGAACGCGGTCACGGTGCCGGTGACGGCGCTGCGCCACGGTGCCAGCGGCGACTTCGTCTACGTGCTGAATCCGCAGGACCGCACGGTGGCGCTGCGCACCGTCAAGCGCGGCCAGGCGACCGCCGAGCGCGTCGAGATCACCAGCGGCCTGCAGGGCGGCGAGACCGTGATCACCGAAGGCGCCGACCGCCTCAAGGATGGCGCCAAGGTGACGCTGCCGGGCGACCGTCCGCAAGGCGCGGGTGGCGGCGGCCGCCGTGGCCAGCATGGCGGTGCCGCGGGCGCGAGCGCGCAGGGCGGCACGGCACCGGCGGCGCCCGGCGCGACCGCGGCCGCCACGGAAGGTGCGCAGCCGCAGGGCCAGCAAGTGCAGGGCCAGCAAACGCAAGGCCAGCAAACGCAGGGCCAGCAAACGCAGGGCCAGCAGGGTGGCGAACGCCGTCAGCGCCGCCAGCAGCAGGAGGGTGCCGCGCAATGAGCGTATTCGATACGTCATTCCCGCGAAAGCGGGAATCCATACTGCGTTTCCGAAGTCTGTATGTCGGAAGCACTGAAGCTGCATCTGGAGCACGGCATTCTGTCGCTCGGCATGGGTTCCCGCTTTCGCGGGAACGACGAATCGAGGTGGCCGCATGAGCCCATCCGCCCCATTCATCCGCCGTCCGGTCGCCACCTCGCTGCTGATGCTGGCGATCGTCCTGGCCGGCCTGGTCGGGTACAAGTTCCTGCCGCTGTCGGCGCTGCCCCAGGTCGATTTCCCGACCATCCAGGTGCAGACGCTGTACCCGGGCGCCAGTCCGGAAGTGATGGCGCGCACCGTGACCGCGCCGCTGGAGCGCCAGTTCGGCCAGATGTCCGGCCTGTCGCGCATGAGTTCCACCAGCGCGGCCGGCGTCTCGGTCATCACCCTGCAGTTCAGCCTCGGCGAGACGCTCGACGTCGCCGAGCAGGAAGTGCAGGCCGCGATCAATGCGGGCGGCTCGCTGCTGCCGACCGACCTGCCGGCGCCGCCGGTATACGCCAAGGTGAATCCGGCCGACGCGCCGGTGCTGACCCTGGCGATCACCTCGGACACGATGCCGCTGACCGAGGTGCAGAACCTGGTCAATACGCGCCTGGCACTCAAGATCAGCCAGGTCGGCGGCGTCGGCCTGGTCACGCTGCAGGGCGGCCAGCGCCCGGCGGTGCGGATCCAGGCGAACACGGATGCGCTGGCGTCCTACGGCCTGGGCCTGGACACGCTGCGCACCGCGATCACCAACGCCAACGCCAACAGCGCCAAGGGCAGTTTCGACGGCCCGGCGCGCGCCTATACCATCAACGCCAACGACCAGCTGGTCACGGTGCCCGACTACAAGGGCCTGATCGTCGCCTACCGCAACGGTGCCCCGGTGCGCCTGTCCGACGTGGCGCGCGTGGTCGACAGCGCCGAAAACGTCAAGCTGGGCGCCTGGGCCAACATGAAGCCGGCGATCATCCTCAACGTGCAGCGCCAGCCGGGCGCCAACGTGATCGCCACCGTGGACGCCATCAAGGAGCGCTTGCCGGAACTGCAGGCGAGCCTGCCGGCCAACATCAGCCTGAGCGTGCTGTCCGACCGCACCACCGGCATCCGCGCCTCGGTCGAGCACGTGCAGATCGAACTGGTGCTGGCCGTGGTGCTGGTGGTGCTGGTGATCTTCGCCTTCCTGCACAGCCTGCGCGCCACCATCATCGCCAGCCTGTCGGTGCCGATCTCGCTGATCGGCACCTTCGGCGTGATGTACCTGCTCGGCTATTCGCTGAACAACCTGTCGCTGATGGCGCTGACGATCGCCACCGGCTTCGTGGTCGACGACGCGATCGTCATGATCGAGAACATCGCGCGCTATATCGAAGAAGGCGAAAAGCCGATGGCGGCGGCGCTCAAGGGCGCGACCCAGATCGGCTTCACCATCATCTCGCTGACGGTGTCCCTGATCGCGGTCTTGATCCCGCTGCTGTTCATGGGCGACGTGGTCGGCCGCCTGTTCCGCGAATTCGCGGTCACGTTGGCGATCACCATCCTGATTTCCGCCGTGGTGTCGCTGACGCTGGTGCCGATGATGTCGGGACGCTGGCTCAAGGCCGAGGACAAGTCGCACGAGAGCAAGTTCGCGCGCAAATTCCAGGGTGGCTTCGACTGGGTCATCAAGCACTACGACACCAGTTTGAACTGGGTGCTGGCGCGCCAGGGCCTGACCCTGCTGGTGGCGCTCGGCACGCTGGTGCTGACCGCGCTGCTGTGGACTTTCATCCCCAAAAGCCTGTTCCCGACCCAGGACACCGGCCAGCTGCAGGCGCGCGTGGAAGCGCGCCAGGCGATTTCCTACCAGGCGATGGCCGAGATGCAGCAGGCCGTCGCGCGCGAAGTGCTGGCCGACCCCGATGTGCTGTCGCTCAGTTCGACGGTGGGCGTGGATGCCGCCAACAACACCATGCTGCACACCGGCACCATGCTGATCAACCTGAAGCAGGACCGCAGCAACCAGGAAGACCTGATGGAGCGCCTGCGCCGCCGCGTGGCCCAGAACGTGGCCGGCGCCACGCTGTACCTGCAGCCGACCCAGGACCTGACCATCGACGCCGAGAGCGGCCCGACCCAGTACCGGTTGTCGATCGAAGGCGCCGACACCAAGACCGTGACCGAGTGGGCCACCAAGCTGACCCAGGCGATGGCGCAGAGGAAGGAACTGCGCAACGTGGTCACCGACGCCGGCGCCACCGGTGCGGCGGCCTACGTCAACATCGACCGCGACAGCGCCTCGCGCCTGTCGGTGACGGCCTCCAACGTCGACGACGCCCTGTACAGCGCCTTCGGCCAGCGCATCGTGTCGACCATCTTCACCGAGACCAACCAGTACCGCGTGATCCTGGAAGCGCAGCAGGACGAGCAGATGTCGCTCGACTCGCTGGCCAACCTGCAGCTGCGCACCGGTTCCGGCTCGCCGACGCCGCTGTCCAGCATCGCCGCGATCACCGAACAGGCGGCGCCACTGCAGATCACCCACGTGGCGCAGTACCCGGCCACCACCGTCGGTTTCGACACCGCGGCCGGCGTCAAGCTGGGCACCGCGGTCAGCGCGATCCGCGAAACGGCCGAGCAGATCAAGCTGCCGGCCTCGGTGACGCTGACCTTCCTCGGCGCTTCCGGCGCCTACCAGAACTCGCTGTCGAACCAGCTGTGGCTGATCCTGGCGGCGGTGGTATGCGTGTACATCGTGCTCGGCGTGCTGTACGAAAGCTATATCCACCCGCTGACCATCCTGTCGACGCTGCCGTCGGCCGGCGTCGGCGCGCTGCTGGCGCTGATGGTGACCGGGCAGGGCCTGGGCGTGATCGGCATCATCGGCATCATCCTCCTGATCGGCATCGTGAAAAAGAACGCGATCATGATGATCGACTTCGCGATCGAGGCCGAAAGGGACGAGGGCAAGGACCCGCGCACCGCGATCCACCAGGCCGCGATGCTGCGCTTCCGGCCGATCATCATGACCACGCTGGCCGCGCTGTTCGCCGCCGTCCCGCTGATGTTCGGCTGGGGCGAGGGCGCCGAATTGCGGCGGCCGCTGGGCCTGGCCATCTTCGGCGGCCTGATCGTCAGCCAGGCGCTGACCCTGTTCACCACGCCGGTGATCTACCTGGCCTTCGACCGCCTGGCACGCCGCTGGGGCGGCCAGGAGCCGGCCAAGCCGTCGGGTCCGGGATCGACGACCACGCCGCCGCCCAAGGCGCCGGCGGGACAAGGCCATGAAGCCGCGCTGTTGAAGCCGCCGGTCAATGCGCGCGAGGCCGACGCATGAATCTATCGAAGCCCTTCGTCAATCGGCCGATCGCGACCGTGCTCCTGACCCTGGGGCTGGCACTGGCCGGCATCGGCGCTTTCTTCGTGCTGCCGGTTTCGCCGCTGCCCCAGGTCGACTTCCCGTCGATCTCGGTCAGCGCCAACCTGCCGGGCGCCAGTCCGGACACCATGGCCAGTTCGGTGGCGACGCCGCTGGAACGCAGGCTGGGCGTGATCGCCGGCGTCAACGAGATCACCTCGAACAGCGGCAACGGCTCCACCCGCGTCAGCCTGCAGTTCGACCTGAACCGCCAGATCGACTCGGCCGCGCGCGAAGTGCAGGCCGCGATCAGCGCTTCGCGCGCCGACTTGCCGTCCACGCTGCGCAGCAACCCGACCTACCGCAAGGCCAACCCGTCCGACGCGCCGGTGATCATCCTGGCGCTGACGTCGAAGACCCGCAGCCCGGGCCAGATCTACGACGAAGTCTCGAACCTGGTGCAGCAGAAGCTGGCCCAGGTGAAGGGCGTCGGCGACGTCGAGATCGGCGGCGGCTCTCTGCCGGCGGTGCGCATCGACCTGAATCCGTACCAGCTGAACCACCACGGCGTGTCGAGCGAAGACGTGCGCGCCGCGATCCAGGCCAGCAATCCGAACCGCCCGAAAGGCGCGCTGGAAGGCAGCGGCATGCGCCTGCAGATCTATTCGCAGGCGAACACCCCGACCAACGGCCGCACCGCGGCCGACTACCGCGGGCTGGTGGTCGCCTGGCGCAACGGCGCCGCGATCCGCCTGCAGGACATCGCCGAGGTCACCGACAGCGTCGAGAACATCAATACCCTCGGCCTGTTCAACGGCCAGCCGGCGGTGATCGTGCTGGTCACGCGCCAGCCGGGCGCCAACATCATCGAGACCGTCGACGGCGTGCGCGCGCTGATGCCCTCGCTGCAGGCGCAGCTGCCGCAGGACGTGAGCCTGCAGGTGGCGTCGGATTCGACCAACTCGATCCGCTCGTCGCTGCACGAGATCGAGCTGACGCTGATGATCTCGATCCTGCTGGTGGTGCTGGTGGTGAGTGTATTCTTGCGCAGCGTGCGCGCCACCGTGGTGCCGGCGGTGGCCACCGTGGTGTCGCTGCTGGGCACCTTCGGCGTGATGTACCTGCTCGGCTTTTCGCTGAATAATCTGTCGCTGATGGCGCTGACCGTGGCGACGGGCTTCGTGGTCGACGACGCCATCGTGGTGCTGGAGAACACCAGCCGCCACGTGGAAGAGGGCATGGACCGCATGAAGGCGGCCCTGCTCGGCGCCCAGGAAGTGGGCTTCACGGTGCTGTCGATCAGCCTGTCGCTGGTGGCGGTGTTCATCCCGCTGCTGTTCATGGGCGGCCAGGTCGGGCGCCTGTTCCGCGAATTCGCCGTCACCCTGTCGGTGGCGGTGATGATTTCGCTGGTGATCTCGCTGACCACCACGCCGATGCTGTGCGCGCTGCTGCTGAAACCCGGCCAGAAGCCCGAGCGCAAGCCCGGCGTGCTGGCACGCTGGTCGGAGCGTGGCTTCGACAAGGTGCTGAAGGGCTACGAGCATGCGCTCGACTGGGCGCTGGACGCCAAGCTGCTGGTGATGCTGATCCTGGCCTTCGTGGTCGGCCTCAACGTGTTCCTGTTCTCGGCCGCGCCCAAGGGCTTCTTCCCGCAGCAGGATACGGGCCAGATCAACGGCGGCATGCGCGCCGACCAGAGCATCTCGTTCCAGGCGATGCAGGGCAAGCTGTACCAGCTGGTCAACACGATCAGGAAGGATCCGGCGGTGGATACCGTGGTCGGCTTCACCGGCGGTTCGCGCGCCGGCGGCGGCTTCATGTTCGTCAACCTGAAGCCGGCCAGCGAGCGCGCCAAGGGCGAGAGCGGCCAGGCCGTGATCGCGCGCCTGCGCCCGCAACTGGCGAAGATCACCGGCGTCCAGCTGTTCCTGAACCCAGTGCAGGACTTGCGCATGGGCGGACGCCAGAGCAACTCCACCTACCAGTACACGCTCAAGAGCGACAACCGCAACGACCTGAAAGCCTGGGCGACCAAGCTGGCCGACGCCATGAAGGCGCAGAAGGTCCTGACCGACGTCGACACCGACCAGGCCGAGAACGGCGTCGAGACCTATGTCGAGATCGACAAGGACAGCGCGGCGCGCCTGGGCATCAGCGCCAAGGACGTCGACAATGCGCTGTACAACGCCTTCGGCCAGCGCCAGGTCGCCAACATCTACGACGAGTTGAACCAGTACCACGTGATCATGGGCGTGGCGCAGAGGTATGCGCAGTCGCCGGAGGCGCTGGACGACGTGTATGTGCCGGCGGGGTCGACCGCGTCCTCGGCGACCACCAATACCACCGCCGGCGCCAGTGCGGCCGGCGGCACCGGCAGCACCACGGGTGGCGCCACCGCCTCCACCAGCGTCGC
This sequence comes from Burkholderiaceae bacterium, assembly GCA_022701635.1. Taxonomy (GTDB): domain Bacteria; phylum Pseudomonadota; class Gammaproteobacteria; order Burkholderiales; family Burkholderiaceae_D; genus Telluria; species Telluria phyllosphaerae. Next base: position 8,193 of record JAKOOD010000586.1, read on the forward strand.
CTCGAGCACCGGCAGCGGCGGCGGCACGCCGACCAGCCCGAGCAACCTGACCGCGGCGCGCGATCCGTCCAGCGGTGCCGCGCTGGCCACCAGCGTACGCAACATGGTGCCGCTGTCGGCCATCGCCCGCTTCGCCGAGCGCTCGACCCCGAGCTCGGTGAATCACCAGGACGGCGAACTGGCGACCACGATCTCGTTCAACCTGGCGCAAGGGTCCTCGCTGT
>JAKOOD010000588.1 GCA_022701635.1 Burkholderiaceae bacterium
CAAAGTCACTGAAATAATAATTGTTTTTTACTTAAGCTTAAGTGTAAAGCAATTATCAATGCGTGGCCGCACGCTTACACAGTGGGATGGGGAGATGACAACGAAAGCGGGGGTATGCCTGCGCCTACCCTGTTTCTTAGGAGAACTGTTTGACTAAAATCAAGATACACCCGGGGGGTATATCGTTATCAGGACGACAGCAAGTCTTTAAAAAAGCGTCATTTCCGTTACAAACTGATACAAACTTTCTGGCTTGAGCACGCTTATATACCGCGCGACAGCTTGATGGCGCGCCCAAGCTCGAGCACCGACATGGCATAGAAATAACTGCGATTGTACTTTGTGATTGCAAAGAAGTTAGCATTCGCTACCCAGTACTCGGTCGGGTCAGCCCCGTTCTGCAGGTCGACCAGCCCGTACAAGCGGCCATCGGGCAGGGTGGTGCGGGTGGCGACCCCGGCATCCTGCAGTTCGGCCGGGCGATAACGTGCGCTCAGCCCGCCCAGCAGGGGCTGCCACGCCAGGCTCGGGGCGACATTGGCTTCGAACACGGACGGTCCGGTATTGGTGCGATCCCAGCCATGCTCGACCAGGAAGTTGGCGACGCTGCCGATCGCATCGGCGGGCGAGCCGCGCAGGTCGACCACGCCATCGCCGTCGTAATCCACGCCATATTTCAGGATATTGCCTGGCATGAACTGTGGCATGCCGACCGCCCCTGCAAACGAGCCCAGCAGCGAAAACGGATCGATGTTTTCCTTGCGCGCCAACAGCAGGGTGCTGGCCAGCTCGTCGCGGAAGAAGGCCATGCGGTCGGTGCGGTTCGGCGCTTCCGGATAGGCAAACGCGAGGGTGGCCAGCACGTCGACCACGCGGAAGCGGCCGGTATCGCGGCCGTAGATGGTTTCCACGCCGATGATGCCGACGATGATCTCGGCCGGCACGCCGTACTGCGCCTCGGCGCGCGCCAGGGTCTCGGCGTTCTCGTTCCAGAAGCGCACGCCGGCGCCGATCCGGATCGGCTCGATGAAGCGCCCGCTGTAGGTGCGCCAGTTCTTCGGCTTGCCGGGCGGGGCCGGCTTCACCAGCTGCACCGCCGAATCGACGAAGCGGGTCTGGCGGATGGTCGCGTCGAGCGCGGCGCGGTCGAAGCCGTGGCTGGCCACCATCTCGTCCTCGAAGTCGCGTACCGCCTGCCATTCGCTGAAATTGGCGGCTTCACCGTCGTAGTCGATGCCGGGGCGTGCCGCGACGGCTGCCACCGCGGCGGCGGCCGCCGCCTTGCCTGCCTTGCCCTTGGACTTGGCACTTTTGACGGCTTTGCCGGCCTTGGCGGCTTTGGCGGTCGATTTGGACGCCGTCCTGGCAGGGTGGGTGGATGACGCGGCAAGGGCAGTGGATGCCTGGCCGGCGCCGAAGGCCAGGGCGAGCAACAGCGGAACTAAGGATTTCATCGAACTCGGGACAGCAAATCTTTCAGGATCGGTAGCAGGGCGGGCACGGCGCCGGCATGCGGCGGCCCGTAGCGGTAGGCGCTGTAGCGGCGCAGGAATTCATTGGCGGCGGCGCTTGGCCCGGGCGCCAGGCCGGCGGCGGCAATGCGCGCCGCGTAGGCGGTCGGGCCTTCGTCCGGGGTACGCGCCAGGCCAAGCTGGCCGAGGCGTCCACACAGGGCGGAGTATAGCCTATCGACCGGGTCGGCCCGGCGGCGCCGCCATAATATTCTGGCGCCCAGCAACACCAGGCAGCCCAGCGCCAGCAGCGCCACGCTGCGCCAGCCGAACAGGCCGCCCTGCAGGCGCTGCACCAGGTCGTGCTGGCGCTGGGGCGTATAGTTCAGCACCCACTGGTTCCAGCCGTTGTTGGCGGCGCCGAGCCCGTAGCGTACCCGCGCCAGCAGCGAATCCGGGTCCGGCTGGATCAGGCGGCCCAGCATGTCCATGCCGAACGGCGCCGGCGGCGGCAGGGCGTCCGCCATGCCGCGCTGGACGCGCAGCGGCGATACCGCGGCGGTCGGGTCGAGGCGCACCCAGCCGCGCCTTTCGAGCCACACCTCGGCCCAGGCATGGGCGTCCGACTGGCGCACCGTCAGGTAGCCGTCGATCGGGTTCACCTCGCCGCCCTGGTAGCCGGTCACGACCCGCGCCGGCACGCCCGCCGCCCGCATCAGGAACACGAAGGCGCCGGCGTAGTGCTCGCAGAAGCCGGCGCGGGTGCGGTACAGGAATTCGTCGATCGAGTTTTCTCCCGGCAGCAGCGGCGGCTGCAGCGTGTACACGTAACCCTTGCCGGCGAAATCGCGCAGCACGGCCGCCGCGCGGCGTGCCGGATCGGCTTCCTGGGCGCGCAGGCGCTGGCCGGCGGCGAGGGCGCGCGGATTGGCGCCGTAGGGCAGCAGCAGCCAGTCGGCCGGATCGTCCAGGGCGGCGTCGCCCTGCAGCCGGAAATTGACAAAGGAGGCCAGGTCGTAGCGCACCCGCTCGGTCAGCGGCGCATTCGCCTGGATCTCGAGTTCGGGACTCAGGCTCACGCTGCGGTCGGGCAGCGCCGGCAGCGCCTGCGGCACCTCGAGCGCGAACAGCCAGCGCGCCTGCGAGGCCTCCTGGGTCACCTGGTAGCGCAGCGCCTTCCCGTTGACCGAGACCGATACCGCTTGCGAACGCCCCTGGCGCCGTCCCGGCGCCAGCCGGGTCCAGGTCTGGCCGTCGTAGCTGGCCAGCACCGGACCGCGCCAGTAGAGCTGGGGCTGGGACGGCACCGGGCCGTCGAAGCGTACGCGGAAGGCGATCTCCGACGATTGCGCCAGGTTCGCCATCTGGCCCGGCGACATCGTGTCGGACAGGCCGGTGCGCGCACTGTGGCCGTCGTCCGGCATGCCCCATAGCGGCCCCTGGACGCGCGGGAACACGACGAAGGCGACCGCCGCCAGCGGCGCCGCCAGCAGCAGGATGCGCGACCCCATCAGCAGGCGCGCGCGCAGCGACGGCACGGCGCCGGTCAGCTGGAACGACAGCAGCACCGTCAGCAGCGCCACCAGCGACGCCAGCATCAGCAGCGCGGTGCCGATGCTCTGCGAATAAAAGAAGTTGGTCAGCACCAGGAACAGGCACAGGAAGATCACCACGAACAGGTCGCGCCGCGCATGCATCTCCAGCATCTTGAAGGCCACCAGCAGCACCAGCATCGCCACGCCGGCATCCTTGCCGAGCAGCGTGTGATACGAATGCAGCACGCCCGCCATCGCCGCCGCCGCCACCGGCACCAGCACCAGCGTGGGCGGCATGCGCTTGCCGCGCAGGGTGATGGCGGCGCGCCAGGCCAGCGTCGCGCCGCACAGCAGCGAGACCCACAGCGGCAGGTGGGCCGCGTGCGGGGCCAGCACCAGCAGGGCGCTGGCGAGCAGCAGCAGGGTGTCCTGCTTGTCGCGCGCCAGGTTCGGGAAGCGCGCTTTCATGGCTGGTCCCGCATTGGGTCCGGCTGGGGGAGGCCGTACAGCGCCAGCGCGCGCAGGCAGGCCGCCTGGTGCGCCGGGCCGAGCGCGGTGTCGTGCTGGATGCGCCCGAGCCGGAAGGCATAGGGCAGGGTGCGCAGTTCGGCTTCCAGCACCCAGCGCGCCATGCGCGACAGCTTCAGCTCGAGGTCGAGCTGCGCCGGCAGGGCGTCGAAATCGAGCAGCAGCTGGTCCACCGCGCCGCCCTCGAACTGCTTGGTGACCAGGTGGCCGCCGTCGCGCGGGTCGAGGCGCGCGATCTGGCGCCAGGCCAGGTGGCGCAGCGGATCGCCCGGCTGGTAGCTGCGCACGCCGGCGAAATCGTCGCTGCCGGCACTGCCGCTGCCGTCCGGGCTGGGGCGCCCGCTCATCGGCAGCGGCGGCGCATCCTGCTCGGGCGCCGGATAGACCAGCGCGCGGCTGTCCGGCTGCCAGTAGCTCCAGGCGCGGAACAGGCCGAGCGGAAAACGGGTCGTCAGGCGCACCCGCGGCGCGGCGCGCCAGCCGCGCCGGTCGGTCGGCCCCGCCAGCACCAGCGCAACGCTGTTGCCGGCGGCTATGTCGATCGCGTGGCGCGGCGCGGGCGCATCGTCGACGTCGGCCAGCACCGCGTAGCGGTCGATCCGGGTCGGATTCGACACGTGCAGCTCGAACGGCACTTCGGTGCCGGCAAACACGTCCGGCGCGCGGCCGGCGCGCAGGCGCAGGTGGGCCAGGTTGCGGTAGGTATAGAACATGTCGACCACGGCGCAGGCCGCGGCCAGGAAGGTCAGGCCGAAGCCGAGGCCGAGGTTGTAGTTGACCGAACCGATCAGCAGCACCAGCAGCAGCACGCCGTAGCCGATGCCGGCGCCGGTGGGCAGGATGTAGACGCGGCGCTGGCCGAGTTCCACCTCGCCGGCGTCGCTGGCGGTGGCGCGCGTGCGCCAGGCGCCGCGCCGGCGCCGCAGCCAGCCGGCCCACGGCGATCCCGCGCCGTCCACCTTGTGCGCCACGGTCGCCGTTTTCATGTCACACCGGGACCGATTTCTGCAATTGCAGCACCAGGTCGCGGCTGGCCATCGCGGTGCCGTGCGCGGCCTTCAACGGGCGCAGGCGGTGCGCGCAGACCGGCACCAGCAGCGTCTGGATGTCTTCCGGGATCACGTGGTCGCGCCCCTCCAGCGCGGCCCAGGCGCGCGCCGCCTGCAGCAGCGCCAGCGTGGCGCGCGGCGACAGGCCTTCGGCGAACAGCTGGCCCGAGCGCGAGGACTGGGCCAGCGCCTGCAGGTAATCGATCAGCGAGCCGGACGCGTGGATCGCGCGCAGCGCGCGCTGCGCCTCCATCAGCTCGCCCGGCTGCATGGTGGGGACGATGGTCTTGAGCATGGCGCGCCGGTCTTCGCCCATCAGCAGCGCGCGCTCGGCGGCGGCGTCCGGGTAGCCCAGCGACAGGCACATCAGGAAGCGGTCGAGCTGGGATTCCGGCAGCGGGAAGGTGCCGACCTGGTGCGCCGGGTTCTGGGTCGCGATCACGAAGAAGGGCTCGGGCAGGGCACGCGTGACGCCGTCGGCCGTCACCTGGCGCTCTTCCATCGCTTCCAGCAGCCCGGACTGGGTCTTGGGCGTGGCACGGTTGATCTCGTCGGCCAGCAGCACCTGGGTGAAGATCGGGCCGGGATGGAAGGCGAAGCCGTTCTTTTCGCGCTCGTAGACCGAGATGCCGGCCACGTCCGCCGGCAGCAGGTCGCTGGTAAACTGGACGCGGTTGAATTGCAGGCCGAGCGATAGGGCCAGCGCGTGCGCCAGCGTGGTCTTGCCGACGCCGGGCACGTCGTCGATCAGCAGGTGGCCGCCAGCCAGCAGGCAGGTGATGGCCAGGCGCACCTGCCGGTCCTTGCCGACCACGATCTGGCTGACCTGGCGTGCCGCGGCGTGCAGTTTGTTAAACATGGATTCCTTTCTTGATTCCGCGCGAGTCCCAGGCGCATGGTAGATTACCGTCAACGACAATCTTTTTATTCCTGCGTCAACGGAACCCCGAAAAACCTGCTGCGCGTTGCACTGATGGCGCGGACGGCGCGTCTTGCGATGCGCGCTGTACTTTTCGTACAGCCGCGCTTCTCAGCCAACATTGCCGCCGCTCGCTACGGTTTGTCGAGGTTCCTTACCATATTTCCGGTTCGATTCTATGCGAGAACCGTAAATCGGGGGCGATATGGATGAGCGCAGCATACCGACAACGACCATGAGTACCGCAATCTACAGCCACCCGGACTTCCTCCTGCACGACATGGGCGACTGGCATCCGGAGACGCCGGCCCGCCTGCGCGCGATCGAGGACCAGTTGATCCTGGCGCGCCTGGACGGCCTGATCGAGCACTGCAGCGCCCCGCTGGCCGACGAAGCCGCCATCCTGCGCAACCACAGCCGCGGCGCGCTCGACCTGGTGCGCGACAACCTGCCGCCCGCCGGCGAGCACTATCCGCTCGACGGCGACACCCTGCTGTGCAAGGACAGCTACCGCGCCGCGCTGCGCGCCGCCGGGGCCGCCGTGGCGGCCACCGACGCGGTGCTTGCCGGTACCATCGACAACGCCTTTTGCGCGGTGCGCCCGCCCGGCCACCACGCGCGCCCGTCCGAACCGATGGGGTTCTGCCTGTTCAACAACGTCGCCATCGCGGCCCGCCACGCGCTCGAGGTGCACGGGCTGGAGCGGGTCGCGATCGTCGACTTCGACGTCCACCACGGCAACGGCACCGACGAATCCTTCCGCGACGACCCGCGCGTGCTGATGGCCAGCTTTTTCCAGCACCCGTTCTATCCGTACACCGAACCCGGTCCGATAACACCGAGCAGCGTCAACATCCCGGTGCCGGCCCGCACCGACGGCGGCGCCATGCGCAAGGTGGTCGAGGAACGATGGCTGCCGGCCCTGCATGCGCACCGGCCGCAGATGCTCTTCGTGTCGGCCGGCTTCGATGCCCACCGCGAGGACGATCTCGGCGGCATGGCGCTGGTCGAGGCGGATTACGCGTGGATCACGCACCGGCTGGTGGAAGTGGCGCGCGAACACGCACAGGGGCGCATCGTCAGCTGCCTGGAGGGGGGCTACAATCTATCGGCGCTGGGCCGCAGCGTCGTGGCCCACGTCAAGGCCTTGGCCGAGCTGGACTGAGAACCTATTTGAACGCGGCAGTCTCTAAACTCGACAACAACCAGGTTGGAGAGAATGATGAGACTGCTGCGTTTTTGCATCGCGCCGTGCCTGCTCGTGGTGACGGGGCTCGCCTCGGCCACCAACTACACGCTGTGGATCAACGGCCGTACCGGCGGCGGCACCGTCGGCAATTACAACAGCTGGACCTACTGGGGACCGTCCGGTGTCGACGCCGGCATCAACAAGAAATCCGTCAACTGGGATGGGCGCAGCAGCATCGCGGCGGCCAGCCCGCGCATCCGCGACGCCCTCGACTGCTTCTGCACCGGCAGCAACTGGTGCCACATCGCGACCCACAGCGCCGGCGACCTCTTGATCGGCTACACGCTGGCCAACTATGGCGGCTCGACGCGCACGGTCCGGAATGCGGTGGCCGACGCATCCGGTGTGTGCGGCGCCGGCGGCGCGGGCGCGTCCACCACGCAGACCGGCTGGAACATCAAGTGGGTGGCCTCGGCGGCCGGCTCCGGCGGCGGCTCGGAACTGGCCAGCATCGGCGCCTGGACCACCTCGGAGCCGCTGGTGCAGGACGTCAGGGTCGCCACCGCGCGCGCCATGTACAACCACAATGAGACCCGCGGCATCGTGTTCTGGATGTATGCCGGCGCGCGCGGTACCCTGTATTCCGGCGTGCTGCCGGGCCAGGACGACGAGGTCGAGGCCTATCACAGCGCGGGCGGCGTGGCCGGCAGTTCGGGCCGGGCACTGTGCAATCCGGGCGACTGGTTCTGCAACGACCTGACTCTCGGCACCGCGCCGAACCAGGGCGGCAGCACCAAGTGGAACAACCATTCGGTGGCTTTCCGCGACGATCGCGAAGACTACAACCACTACACCAACGGCAGCTGGGGCGGGATCGTGTCGGTGATGCGCAATGCGGTGGCGGCCAACGCGCGCTAGCGGACGTCCGGCGGGACGGATCCAGGGGGCGATGAGCGCGGCGCGGAAGGTGGCGCGGACCTTGGCGCCGGGCTTAGCGCCGAGATTCACGCTGATATTGGCGCTGCTACTGACGCTAGTGGTGGCGTCGCGCCTGTTCCGTCACGATCCGCCGGCGCCGCTGCCCAGCGCCGCGGCCGCCATGCCCGACGCAGCGGTTCGGCATGTTGCCGGCAAGTCGGATGGCGCCGGCTTGCCCGCGCCGGACGATCGTGCGCGCCGGCGCCGCGCGCTGATCGACCACCTGCAACTGGTCGACCACACGTATTGCAGCTACCGCGCCGGCAGCCGCTACCCGGCCGGTTCGCGCCCGATGGCCGATAATCTCGAC